>CAYZZE010000088.1:0-9396 GCA_964482845.1 uncultured Candidatus Cloacimonadota bacterium | reverse complement strand
TATGACATCTGGGCAAACGTGCTGGGTGCCGGATAAATCCGGTACAACAACCGGAAAAGTCCGGTGTTGCCGATTATTCAACGGTCTTTATATGGTTTTTTCACAGTCTCGAGATTTGGTAGTTCCAGTATATACAACGCTCTTTCATAACAAAATGGCGGTCGATACCTTTGGTTGATCTTATCTGGATATCCAGCGGAGATCCGCCCGAGTACTCGGCTGTATATCGTGGTGAACCTGACTTGAAACTGATACGACCGATCAAAGATTAAGCAAGTTATGATGCAAAAACGGGGGTGTAGTCCCTCAGCAGTTGTTACGATGAATTCGTTGTTAGTGCATATTCTCCCCCGCAGTACAAGTTATGGCATTGATCGTGAAGTTTGTGGTTTGGATTTGTAATTTATATCGTCATACATGACATGGAATTATGAATTGCTTCTGCGATTTGGGGATGAATAGCGATGAAAAAGTATTGACGAAAAATCAAAATCCAAAATCCTTGAAGAAAATCATAAGCTATAGGGGTTTAAGATGAAATTAGCGATTGAGAAAAAGGATCTGATCCATCATATTATGCATCTGGCGAGCATCATACCGAGTAAAAACACTTCGCCGATTCTGACCAATTACCTGATCCAGGTAGATGCGGAAAACGGGACGATGCAGATCACTGCTTCCGATTTGGAGATAACCGTGATAGCCCAGTTTCCGGCGATGGTTCAAGAAAGTGGCGTCACAGCAGTATCGGCACGGAACTTGAATGAGATCATCAATTCCCTTCCCGATCAGATGGTCTATATCACCAAGGTGGAAGACCACCTCAGGATTCAATGCAATAAGATCGATTTTAACCTCCTGTGCGCTGACCATACGTTGTTTCCGATCATTCCATCCCGAGACCTGCAAAATGCGTATGTGACCACGGCAGAGGAATTTCACCGCATGATCGCCAAGACCGCATTTGCCGTTTCCAGCGATCCCAATCGGGCGGTATTGACCGGGATATTCTGGCAGATCAAGGCGCAGAGTCATCTGATGGCAGCAACGGATGGGCGGAAAGTGGCGGAGATCAATTACCTGCATTCTCCCTGGCAGAAATCAGAAGATACCCAAAACAATGTCTTTTACGATCTGAATCAAGAGACCATCGAAAAGGTTCTGCCCGTGAAGACGGTGAACTTTCTGCAGAAGGTCTATGAGAATGACGTCAAAGAACTGAAGGTTGTGATCGAAAACAACGGATTGATCTTTGCCTATGCGGATTATACCGTTTACAGCCATATCATCGAACACAAGTATCCTGACTACCAAAAGGCGTTCATTCACGACCTGCCCAATACCATCCTGATCGACAAGGAAATCCTCAAAACCGCCATCAAACGCGTTTCTCTGATGTCGCCGGGAGATAATATGCGGATCAGATTTGATATCGATGCCGATAAATTTGAGATCAGTACCTTCAATCGTGATGAGGGCGAAGCGAAACAGATCCTGGAAAACTATAGTTATGAAGGCAGCCCTGCCAACATATCGGTCAATTTTAGATATATTCTCTCCATCCTGGACGTTGTGGACACCGAAAAGGTAAAACTCAAGCTCGGTTCGGCAAAAGAACCCCTTATGGTGTACAACGAACATCTGCCGGAAGGTCAGGAGATAACCTTCCTGGTGATGCCGCTCCGGTCATAACTCATTGCTATTAAGATCGATCCGGCTGATCAACTTTCGCAGTTATCCCGATTCAAGTTTTGCTTTTGAACCAGAAGGCGCCGTGATCATCGGCGCCAATGGCTGCGGAAAGACCAATCTTTTGGAAGCCATTGCTTATTCCGGAACTGGTAAGTCCGTCCGTTTTCATCAGGATGAACAATTGGTCCGGCATGATAATGCCTTTTTTACGGTCGCTGCATCCTACACCAGCCAGGAGGGATTGAACAACACTATTTCCTTGTCCTATTGTCAGAATAAGAAAATGCTCAAGGTCAATAATAATCCGGTGCGGCAACTGAGTTACCTGATCCAAACAGTTAAGGTTACGTATCTGTCACCGGATGACATTGTCATCATCAATGGCAGTCCGCGCTACCGGCGGCAGTTTTTTGATCTCGCCACTTCACAGATCTATCCCGAATACATAGCTTATTACCGGGAATACCTGCATCTCCTTCATCAGCGCAATGCACTGCTGAAAAGGGAACATAGCCCTGCCGAAAAGGAACATTGGGATCATCAATATACCGATTCCATGGCAAAGATCCTGTCATACCGGGATAAGTATCTCACGATGATGAACAAGGAACTGGCCGGCAAAAAGGGCAAACTTGCCTCCATTTATGGGCGCGAACTCAGCATCCATCCCCTGCCCAATGCCTACCATTGGATGGGGCCGGAACCAGACCCCGCTATCCTGAACAAGGCACTTAACCAGATCGCTTCAAGGGAAAAAGCGATGCAACGCAGTTTGCTCGGAGCGCATCTGGATGATTATGCCATGCAGTTTGATGGCAAACCGTTGAAGTTCTTTGGGTCTCAGGGACAGAAAAGGATCGCCATCTTTGCCCTGAAGATGGCTCACGCTCATCTGATCGAGAAAAACACAGGTATCCAGCCGGTCATACTGTTTGATGATGTATTGGCTGAATTGGACGATAAAAACATCCATCTGGTCAGAGACCTATTCCCTTGTCCATATCAGACCTTTATCGCGTCCCCCAACGAAGGAGTGCTGAAGGTCTGGAAGGATTTGCCCATAGTCCGGCTGAAGAAGACATAACCGGTTCATAGGAAATGGAATATGAAGTTAAATAAGAGCATTGCCGGCTGGATGTTTTTTGATTTTGCCAATTCGGCATTTACGACGATCATTGTCTCGGTAGTGTATAGCGTTTATTTTATCAACGTCGTGGTCGCTAACGCCACTGAGGGTTATGGTGAGATGCTGTGGGGACGTGCGGTTGCGATCTCAATGACGCTGGTGGCGCTTACTTCGCCGATCTTTGGAGCCATTGCCGATCACTCCCGATCCAAAAAGAAATTCCTCTTCATCAATTGCTATATCACTATCATATTCACTGCTTTACTCTATTTTGTACGGGCAGGCGACATTATGTTGGGGATGGTCTTATTCATCGTTGCGAATTATGGATTCAATGGCGCCAATGTCTTTTATGATGCCTTCCTACCGGAGATAACCAGCGATGAGGATATGGGTAAGGTCTCGGGTTATGGCTGGGCTTTTGGTTATCTCGGCGGGCTGATGGCGCTGTTTATCTCACTGCCAATCATTAATAGTTTTACCAAGACGGATAATCTGAATGTGCGTCTTGTCCTCCCGGCGATAGCGCTGCATCTCTTTGTCTTTTCGCTGGTCACTTTTTTCTGGCTGAAAGAAGCCAGGCGTCCCTCACGGCGGACTAATTATCTCCGGGTAGCATACCAGCGCATATCTTATTCTTTGACTCATATTACCAGATTGCCGGAGTTATTCCGCTACCTCTTTGCCTATCTGATCTATAATACCGGTATCCTCACGGTCATCATCTTTGCTTCGATTTATGGAATCGAACGATTTGGGATCAACCAGAACGAGATGATTGTCTTTTTTATCGTGGCACAATTGACCTCATTCATTGGAGCAGCCGTATTTGGCTGGCTTACTGATTCCACCACGGTCAAACTTTCGCTCAATTTATCCATTATGATATGGATGATGGTGATCGTTGCCGCGTTCTTTGCCACGATTGCCTGGCACTACTACATAGTCGTCTTGGTGGCAGGTCTGGCCATCGGAAGCAGCCAGGCAAACAGCCGAACCATGCTATCGCAATTGACGCCCAAAAGCAAGCAGGCGGAATTCTTTGGATTTTATACCTTGACTGGACGACTGTCTTCAATTATCGGTCCATTGGTCTATGGATACATTGCACATAAGACTGGTTCGGTTCGTTGGTCGATCCTGTCCCTGCTATTTTTCTTTGTGATTGGATGGATCATCCTCCAATTCGTTGATCTGAGAAGGGGCATTACCGATGCCCGGGCTCAGGAAACATAAAAACTACATAGTGAGGTAAAAATGAAACGCATCATGATCGCACTCATAACGGTTGCTTTAATGCTCACGGTCTTCGCATCCTGCTCCAAAAGGTCGGGAAATGTCCTTTATATCTTCAATTGGACGGATTATATCGATCCGGATCTGGTCAAAGAATTTGAAGAGTTACATAATTGTAAGATCATCTACAGCACCTACGGCTCAAACGAGGATATGCTGACCAAGATCGTCAGCGCCAGAGAGTCCTTTGACCTCGTGTTTCCCAGCGGCGATCATGTGACGATCATGAAAGAAAAGGGACTACTGGAACCGCTGGATGTTTCCCGGTTGACCAATTATGGCAACATCAATCCCCAGATGCTCAAAAAAGCCGGGGCTTTCGATCCGGAAAATGAGTATTCAGTGCCCTATTTCTGGGGTTTGACCGGATTGATCTTTAATATGAAACAGGTGCCGGAATCGCTTTCGGCTGATCCCTCCTGGAGTTTGATCGGCAGTGATTTCTTTAGCGGCAAGAACAAGATAACGATGCTCGATGATGCCCGCGAGGTGGTGGGAGCGGCTATGATCTTTAATGGCTACAGCGTTAACGATACCAGCCAGGAAGCGATCACTGCCGCTGAAAAAACCCTCATGATTTGGGATCGGAACATTACCCAGTTTGACAGCGATTCCTATAAGAATGAGGTAGCGGATGGCACTACCTGGCTGGCTCAGGCATACAACGGCGATGCCCTGCAGCAGATGGAGATCCACGATTATATCGGATTTTTTCTGCCCAAGGAAGGAGCCTCGCTATGGATCGATAGCATCGTGATGCTCAGGACAGCCCGCAACAAGGATCTTGCCTACAAATTCATTGACTTCTTGCTTGATACCCAAAACGCCTTACGCAACGCCGAATATACCCAATATGCCACACCGGTTCTTAGCGCTTATGAATTATTGGGTGAAGAGATCCGAAATAATCAGCTGATCTATCCCGATGTAGCATATCTGGACAAATGCCATGCCATCGAACCCTTGGGTGACCGCGTAAGGGTAATTGACGCACTCTTTGAAAAGATAAAACTGAAATGAGGTATTAATGCTTGATGCGTTCACAGGTATAAACAGAACAGATCGCTGCGGTGGGATCGGCGAAGAATTACTGGGTAGTACAGTTACTCTGATGGGTTGGGTTCATCGCCGGCGTGACTTGGGCGGACTGATCTTCATTGATCTGCGTGACGTCAGCGGCATCGTCCAGATAGTAATCCCTCCTGAAGAATCGGATGCTTTCGCCAAAGCGGAAAAGGTGCGCAATGAATATGTGATCGCCGTCACCGGTGAGGTCTCGGAGCGTGATCCAAAAAATGTCAATCCGGATCTGCCCACCGGCAGATATGAGATCGTCGCGCGCTATCTTTACCTGTTGAATGACACGCCGCCCTTACCGATCCAAACCAACGAGGCGGCTCTGGCGGAGGAAGACCTGCGCTTGACTTACCGCTACCTTGATCTGCGTCGCAGTTACCTGCAGGAGATCATCATCAAGCGGCATCATATCATCACTGCCATCAGGGAATACTTGAACGATCAGAGTTTCCTGGAGATCGAGACGCCCATCCTGATGAAAAGCACTCCCGAAGGCGCTCGCGATTACCTTGTGCCCAGCCGCATCTATCCCGGCAAGTTCTTTGCCCTGCCCCAATCACCCCAGATGTTCAAGCAACTCTTGATGATCTCCGGTTTTGACCGTTATTACCAGATCGCCCGCTGTTTTCGTGACGAGGATCTCAGAGCCGATCGTCAGCCAGAATTTACCCAACTTGATTTGGAGATGAGTTTCGTTACCCAGGAGCAGATCTTTGCCCTGATGGAAGAGCTTTTCCGTCACGTATTCAAGAAAGTTTCGAGTATAGATCTGCCCATCCCATTTCCCTGCCTGACCTATCAGGAGGCGATGGACCGGTTTGGCTGTGACAAGCCGGATTTACGTTTTGCCCTTGAACTCAATGATATCACTGACCTGCTGGCGGATAGCGAGTTTCAGGTCTTCCGTAATGCGCTCGATAACAATGGTGTGATAAAGTGCCTCTGCGTCCCGCAAGGTGTCTTACTAAGCCGGAAACATCAGGATGAACTGGTGGAATTGGCAAAACACAACGGTGGTAAAGGCGTCGCTTTTGCGAAAGTAGCCGAGAGCGGACTGGAAACCGGTATCAGCAAATATATCCCGGAAACCGCTGCCCACGGCATTATCAACCGTTGCCAGGCAAAGGCAGGTGACCTGATCATCTTTGCTGCCGATTCCTGGTTAATGACCTGTAAGGTCTTATCCGCTCTCCGCAACCATCTTGCCAGGACGCTTGATCTCATCCCTGCCGAAAGTTTCAGCTTCGTCTGGATCTACGACTTCCCAATCTTTGCCTATAATGACGAAACCCAACGCTGGGAACCCGCCCATCACATGTTCACGATGCCCAATGTGGATCATATCCCATGGTTGGATGATCCCCAAAGAATCGGTGACATCCACGGTCAACTCTATGATCTCGTCTGCAATGGGATGGAACTGTCCTCGGGCAGCATCCGTTGCCATCGATATGACATTCAGCGCAAGATATTTGAAGTACTCGGCTTTGAGGAGGTTGACCTCCGGCAGCGCTTCGGATTTTTCCTCGATGCTCTCAAATATGGAACGCCCCCGCACGGTGGTATCGCTCCCGGGATCGATCGCATCGTAATGATCATGACCAAGGCGGAATCGATCCGAGACGTGATCGCTTTCCCCAAGACCCTCAAAGCCACCGATCTCATGACCAAAGCTCCGAGCGAGGTCTCACCCGAGCAATGGAAAGAACTGCATCTGACACTTACCGAATAGCGGTTCTCACCAGCGGAATGAGCCGTGGCTCCAATCTGCGAGCCATGGCACAGAGTTTTGTCCGTGACGCTTTGCCCGTCCAGATCGCATTCTGTGTGGTAACCCGGCGTGATGCACCCGTGAACGAGGTTTGCCGTGAGTTTGACATCCCCTGTCATTATCTGCCTTACAAGAAAACAAGTGTAGGGGCGATTTCCAATCCGCCCTATTCTGAAACATTTGAAGATGTATTACACGCTTTGATCCATTCCCTTCAGATCGATCTCATCGCCCTCGCTGGCTTTCTCAAATTACTGAGCGCTTCTTTTATAAATAATTGTGCAATCCCGATCCTGAATATCCATCCCGCCCTATTACCACGCTACGGTGGCAAGGGGATGTATGGCGCTGCCGTTCATCAAGCCGTTTATGAGAACGGCGATAAGGTCTCGGGTGCAACGGTGCATCTGGTCAATGAGCATTATGACCAGGGGACGATCCTTGCCCGGGAGGAGGTCGATATCAGTGATTGTCACAGTCCTTCTGAGATCGCCGGGCGGGTATTGGCTGTCGAACACCGCATCTATGCTCAAGCCATATGGCAGGTCCTCACTAACAAAATGAGCGGCTCGGAATCCACCCATACGATATGACCGCTGCTATGCTCAAGGCAGCCATCACCACTTTGGGCTGCAAAACCAACCAATTCGAGAGCGCGGCCATTGGCGATCAACTGATGCAACGATGCTATGCCATTGTGGATGTTGATGAGGCAGCCGACCTCTATATCATCAACACCTGCACCGTAACCAACCGCACCGATTTCAAAAGCCGCAACCTGATCCGCAAAGCGCTGAAAAGGAAAGCGGACAATCCTTCTACCCGCATCATCGTCACCGGCTGTTATGCCCAACGGAATTTTGACGAGATCATGGCGATGGGTGAGATCGACCTGATCGTCGATAATCAGGCAAAAACCGATCTCGGTCTATGGCTGGACGCTCCTTCCTATCGGTTTTCGGATATTATGACCCAGCAGGATTTTGCCATTACCCGCATGACCACGATGCTTGGCCGCACCCGGGCTTTTCTCAAGATCCAGGATGGCTGTGATTCCTATTGCACCTACTGCGCTGTTCCATACGCCCGGGGTCACGACAGATCCTGTCCTGCGCAAGCAGTATTGGAGCAGGCGGAAGTCCTGGCCGCCAATGGCTACCGCGAGATCGTAATCGGCGGCGTTAATCTCGGTCTTTATCAGGATGGCGATACCGACCTTGCCGGATTGCTTCACCGGATGGAAGGGATCGAGGGCTTGGATCTGATCCGGCTGAGTTCGCTGGAACCCGACACCTGGACGGAGCCGCTGATCGAATACCTGTCCACTTCAAGCAAAGCCTGTCCTCATGTCCATATACCCGTTCAGTCAGGATCGGACACTGTTCTGAAACGGATGGGCAGATATAGTGATACAAAATACATCGCTCATCTTCTCAAATGTTTATTAGAAGCCCGCCCCGATATCGCCATCGGATTGGATGTCATCTGCGGATTTCCGGCAGAGACGCAGGTGGAATTTGAGGATGCCTTTGCCTTCCTGCGCTCCTTTCCCATTGCCTATCTCCACGTCTTTCCCTATTCCAAACGCCCCGGAACAGTGGCTGCCACTATGCTGGATCAGGTGCACGGCTCGATTAAAAAAGAACGGGTGGAACGGCTCATATCCTTAAGCGAACAAAAAACCGATGCTTATCGCCGGATGATCATTGAGCACAAGATACCGCTACGCGGATTGGTCGAAAAAGCGATTAACGGTCTGTGCGAATGCCTGAGTGACCATTATCTCCGGATACATGCAGAATTCCAAGGAGGAGAAGAGTCAGCCCCGACGAGTGCCGTAGGGTCGCTCTCCGCCAGCAACCTTATACACGGGACGGTGACGGAAACTGCCCCTAAGATGGATCCGGTCAACGAAAACGACCTCTGCCTATTTGAACCGCTGTCCCTATATGCCGATGGTATCCTGGCAAAACTGATCTCCGTTCAAGCATAATCCCTTGGCGAAGTACTCTACCAGGACACTAACCGCCATTCAATTACCTTCATCTTCATCAGTAACCGCAGAGTGGTTCCCTTTTTCCCGCTACTATCCCCCCCCCGATGCCTCCCCCATACAGACCCTATCCCACGCCGTCATAATCCGGTCATTCACTATGCGGCACGTGATCACAATATAGGAAACCATTGCATTTATTGGGATCATAAGATAAAGACCGTTGAATGATTCAGAGAGTTGACTTAAAAAAGACCATTGAACAATCTGAACTGTACCTAGCTACGGTTTACTCTGATGGGATAATGAGGAGATTTTCGGGGAAATTGGGCATTTTGGTCAGATTTGGTGCTAAAAACCCTCCTCAAGCCCTCTTTTTTTGTCCATTTTCAGGTTATCCCGAAATCTGGACAGACCTCTCCTATATCACGCTCGCAAAAT
>CAYZZE010000087.1:0-9499 GCA_964482845.1 uncultured Candidatus Cloacimonadota bacterium | reverse complement strand
CGGTCGTAAGGTTATACTAAGGTTATACTAAGGTTATCAAGCAAGGAGGATAGCTTTAAGTCAACTCACTGAATTGTTCAACGGTCTTATATCGCATACGGGTTTAAAACTTCTGCGGTGAATGGGACTAACACCGTATCTTCGCAGTGCGGCGAGGTGTTCCCGGGTCGGATATCCCTTGTGTTTATCAAAACCGTAATCAGGATACATGGCATGAAGATCGAGCATCAGGCGGTCTCTGGTTACCTTGGCAACAATCGATGCCGCTGCAACACAGGCATGAATGGCATCGCCTTTGATGATCGCCCTGGATAATCCTTTGAGACCGGTAGGGCAGGTATTACCATCGATCAGAACGAGGTCAGGAGCAATACTCAGTCCTTCCAACGCGTGTCTCATTCCCGCCAAAGTTGCCTGCAGGATATTGAGTGTGTCGATCATAGCGGGATTTATTATAGCGATGGAATAGGAAAGCGCATTGCAGGTAATCGAATCGAATAGGTTTTCTCTTTGTTTGGCGCTAAGTATTTTGCTGTCATTCATACCGGACAAGGGCTGTGAATAATCTAGGATCACCGCTGCGGCAACAACCGGACCGGCTAATGGTCCCCGGCCGGCTTCATCCACTCCGGCAAGAATTCCGAAGCGGGATGAGAGCGCCCGGTCGGCTTGATAAAGTGTAACGTTCATTGTTTTTGCAGGATATAAAAGAGGCGTGTATGCTCCCGGTCCACGGATCCCTTCCGTTTGCCGAGGTAGTTCTGGGGACTACTCAAACTGTGTATTGCCAATAGTTTCAGAGGAGATTTGGCGGCGATGGCACAAATCTCGGCATTGCTATAGACCCGTTGCGTGTGTTTTTCATCGTAGCGGGCATAGTGATCATCATGCTTATGGAATAGCGTTAGACGGGTTATCTGTTTCCGGTCAAACTCATCATAATGAGATTTGTGAACAAGGAAATCCCGGCTGGTATCGCTTATATTTACCATATCATCGAAGTTGTCCAAACTATTTTTCCGCGTCGAGATATCGAACACAAAGAGCCCCCTTGTCACAAGTGACCGATGCACATTTTTCAACAGGGAGTTTACATCTTGTTCATCGGTCAAGTAATTTATGCTGTCAAACATACACAGGATCAGAGAAAATCGGCTTTCGGGCAGGGGATCGAGCATATCCTGACAACTCAGCAAGGGTTTGGATGGTTTTTCATCGGCAACCATCAACATATAAGGAGATAGGTCGGATGCCTCGACGTGATATCCCATCGCTACCAAACGGCAGCCGATGTTTGCGGTGCCGCATGCCATTTCATAGATCGAAGATAAAGGCATATCGGCGTATGCCTGATGCCATGCCAGGACACACTTGATCCAGCGGTCATAGTTGACATGTGACATATAGCGGTCATACAAGGTGGCAAAAATGGAATAAGGTGGGGCTTTCCCGGATAAAGTGACATCGTCCAGAGTGCATGAGGAGCCAGAGGTAGAATTCATCAAGAGTTTTGAGTTTTTGATCAAGCGGTAATGCAGATCAGACCATCGTCTGAATATCATGATCGGTTCGATCAATTCGTTTACATTGCACAAAAGAAAGGTCTGGATACCTGCTGAATTCGTAGGTGTTGCCGCATCCACCTCTCCGGATCTTTCAGATTCCCGATTCGATCCATCCATTTTGTCCGTAATAAGCCGCACTTGCGCGTATGTTTCAGCAGTGACCGAGATAATGGCTATCGATTTATATTCGAACATTACAGCGCCAATGGCATCTGAGATGGGGCAATCATCCATATTCATGCGATAAAATCCCGGATCCCTTGTCTGGGAGATATGGCTGATGGTGTTGGGAATGGAGCCACTCATTATTTCGGGGTCTTCTCCCAGATGAAGATATGAGTATCCAGGAGCAAACCGGAAAAACTTCAGTACTTTTCCCATTAATCGGCTCTCTGCGCTGGTGAACGATATAAAGAGGAAGAGCGGGGATCGGGCAGACATTTGTTGATTACGTGTTCTTATCGCTTCTACCGGGGACGGTTAATGTTATTCCCTGACGGCAGGCATCACAAGCTTCCGGTTCCCAGGATGGGATCTCCAGCGTGAGCAACACTTCACAAGGAAATCCAAAATCAATTTTGCCGCCGGAGCGGTCAACAATGGCGGCGATGGCTTGGACTGCGATATTTTCTTTGTGCAAGCATTCGATCACATCTCTGATGCTTCCGCCGGTGGTTACGATGTCCTCCATGATCAGGACTTTATGGATACCGGAGGTGTTAAATCCGCTGCGAATGACCATTTGATCGTCCTTTCGTTGAGTAAAGAGGAATGGTTTTTCCAGTTGACGGGCAAGTTCAAAAGCCAGAGCAATACCACCATAGGCAGGACCGACAACTGCATCGAACTCCAGATCTTTCAGGCGTTCCACCAATCTTCTGGATAGGGACTTGACCGCCTGGGGGTTTTGCAGGATACGGATTTTCTCGATATATGTGACGCTATGCCTGCCCGAGGTTAGTTTGAAGTGTCCTTCCAGAATGGCATTTTCGGCCACTAACAGTTTATGGGTGAATTCAGCATCGTCACTACCCCTAAGCAGTTGAAGCGCACGATCCCGGTCACACTCGCGCACATTAAGTTTCAAGGATTTCATATCCCAAGCAAACGAGGGATATATGCTCATCATCAATTTATTTTCAAGCGTTGCATCGATCCCGTTTTCCATCAACAGCCCTTTGGCAAGTTCCGCCTCAAACAGGTTGTCAAAACTGGCTATAGTCGTTATCTCGTGTATCATTGTCTCTCCTATTCATGCCGTTGCTGGCGTCGCTTGTATCGATATTTAGCATCTATTTCTCCCATTCCTGGTCATGTTATTGCGGTCATGTTAACTACCATTATCACTGTGCGTCATCGCAGATCCCTGACATGCTCCATGAATTGAACGACCCTATCAGGCGATAACTGATTTGACCACTGTCCATTTTCTTTGAAATAAGATCCCACGATAAAAGCATCCGCATGATCCCATAGACTGGATATGTTGTCGATAGTAATACCCGAACCAATGATCTCGGGTAGGGAACTTGCCTCTTTTACCGCTTGAAGATCGCTGATTAGAACGGGATCGGAAGTGCTGCGACCGGTGATCACCAATGCATCGCTGCGGAAGAATTCTGCGGTCTTTGCCGTTTCTGCTAGTGATGTATCGGCCGTAATGCTGTGGGACGAATGTTTCTTTTTGATATCCGTATAGATGGCAATGTGTTCAGCTCCGATCGCCTTGCGGTACCTCAACAGCGTGGCAGCGCATGACTCGATCAATCCCTCATCGGCGATATGCGCATAGACAAATCCCTCTGCCCGGATAAAAGCAAGACCCGCAGCCAAAGCAACAGCAAGAGCCGCCTGGTTTGCTGCTGCCAGGATCTGTATGCCACAGGGAAGTTCGAAGTTTTGCTTGACCGCACAAGCGATGGCGGTCATCACAGCAACGATCTCCTCACCCACTTTGTGTTTGAGGTAAGGGACATCATGCATGTTTTCCAGTAGAAGTGCATCCACTTTACCCTTTGTATAGATCTCCGCTTCTCGCAGCACATGATCGATGATTTGAGGAATGGACAGCGAACTTGCCGGGGTACCCGGCAAAGAAGGTACATGCAACATGGCGATGATCGGTTTGGTGACATTGAATACGGGTTTCATATCCGATCGCCTGACCCATAAAAACTTGTGCGTGTGATAACAACCGTCACCACTTGCTTTGACCTGATAAATTCCCATGGGACAAGGTTGACCTTGCTTATCCCGTCCATCGATAACAAACTGGCCTGAGTTGCAGGATTGATTGGCTCTGATATACTTCGGACGAGTAAGCGTATTGATCGGTATCCGGACGATCAATGATCACCACATTGTCGGTCAATCCGGTGGAATGTTGGGAGATCCCACCAAAATTTCTCAACCACAGTAAGTTGCTGACAGGAAACAACTTTCCATAAAACACATCCCACAAACCGTTTAATGTGTCCTGCAGCGTGCCAAAATGCAAGGTATCGTTATAGGATCCGCCAAAATAGCAATTGCCCCGAGCGTCAGTATCGATCGAGAGACAGACATCATCCTTCGGGGATCCGTTAATCCTTACCCGTTGGACAGTGCCATTGACGTCGTACTTGATGATAAAACTATCCGCCAATCCCATTCCTTGAATTGCAATCTCATCCACCCATACCGTATCGACAAATTCGTCGGCTAAAATGATACTGTCATAATTATCCACCACCCTGTCCCATACCCGGGTCACAGGATGATAGCCAATAATTCCTGCCCAGTTCCAAGTTGCGCTCAACTGCGCCAAACTCATCGGCAAGATAGGTACGAACATAATTCTAATCTTCATTGTTGTCTCACATATCGCAGGCCACAAAATATCAAATCCGGATTTATGACAAGGATTATCTGATTTCGCAGACGGATCTGTCGTCGCCAAACGTATTGCATTGCACCTTTTATATACGGCACCAAAATGATTCCTTCTCTTCTAGATGAGCGACAAGGGTGGCCACGGGGAGAGTGACCTATGATCACAATCGATCGTACAGTCAATGCTATCAATAAACAAGATTGACCAGCACTCTGGCAAAGAGGAGGATAAGCGCCAGGAAAAAGATCCTGCGGATCAGATTATTGCCTTTGCGGATCACCAATCGTGATCCCAGAAGATTGCCAGCGATGCCACAAACCGCCGCCGGTATAGCCAGAGGATAAAAGATCTTGCCGGCATTGGCAAAGGTGATGACGGCGGCAAGATTGGATGCGAGATTGACCACCTTGGTGTTTCCATTTGCCATTGTCAGGTCATAATGTAAGAGACCGGCATAAGTGATTATCAGAAAGGTGCCTGTTCCGGGTCCGAAAAAGCCATCATAAAACCCGATCGCAAAGCCGGCATAGGATCCAATGCAGATCCGGGTGACGATACTTATCGAGCCGGATCCGTTGGTCTGACCAAAGTTCTTTCGGATAAGAGTCAATACAGCGATCGAGGGGATCAGTACGATGAGAAAATAATTCAAAAACGCTGATGATACAAATAGGACGCTCATCGTTCCCAGCCATGACCCAAGCAAAGCATATGCGGCACTTACCAGCGCTACCGGCACGTCGATCATACTGGCATGAAAGTAGTTGGTCGTGCTGACAGCGGTTCCCCATACCGACGAAAACTTGTTGGTTGCCAGTGCTTGATGGGGGGGAAGTCCCGCTGCCCAATATGCCGGAAGCGAGATCAGGCCGCCACCGCCGGCAATGGAATCGATAAATCCGGCAAGAAAGATAAAAGTAAGCACCATCCCAAAATCGAGGTAACTGATATGCAACAGATTAGCGGTCATCAGATCTCCGCTTTGAATTCGAGTTTTAACTGGTGCTGAGTTTTGGATCTTGGAAAACTATTACCGCTGTATTCTGCCGATAAGGAAGAGTAGTTGTTGAGGCGATATATGGCACTGAGATTCCACTTGGCGTGATAACCCTGTCGTTTATCCGGCATGAACAGCAGGAAAGATGAACCGTTACGCTCGACTCTGGAAAGATACAGGGACGATTGGATGCGGTACTTTTGCATGAAAGTGGATCGGATCGAGGGTCTAAGGCTGGTGATGTAGAGGTCATAGGTGTCATCATTGACGGTATTTCTACCGGATTCGATGCCCAATTCGAGATCGATCTGGACGATCGTCAAGGGAGAAAAGTTCCTTTGTGTCTGCACCGAAAAGTCTGAGCGGTCTATCTCTGAATTGTAGCGGGTGTCCGTTTCCAGATCGTGGTCAAACCGGACACGGTAACTGTGGTTTCTCAATTGGCGGAATTCCATTTCCAACGAGGTCTGCCGACTGGAGGAACGGGAATAACTTTGATAGCGTTGATCCAGTGAACGGGTAAAACCAAACTGCGCATTGGCAGTGACTTTTCCGGTGATCAAATCAAGCCAAAGGGTTTGCTGGAATGCCTGTCTGCCATAGATGGTTGTCGAGTCGTTGAACACGCTTTGCGGCAGGAAGAGCAGAATCTTCCAGTCACTACGTTTTGAATTTTGCTCAGTGGCACTGATCATTACATCAGAGTTGATCCGGCGCAAAAAGGCTGATCTGCTGATGAACGACGGTTTTAGATAGCAGTTTATCTGAGTATGAACCTCGGTGCTCAAGATACCTGTCTCCGAAGTGATGTAGGTATAATCATAATCACCATTGGGATTGTAAACGCCTGTGCTGTCATACGATCCCATACCGCTGCCGATGTATTCGAGTTCTCTGATCCTGGGGAAGAACTCGCTGTTATTCAATTGGTAATTGGCAAATAGGGTCAGCGCATTCTTCAAGAGGTAATGGTAGGAACGGAAGCGTATCAGATCAAAGGAATTTCTGCTTGCTGATCGATCGGCACCTGCAGCGGGTTCGGATAAGTCCACTGTATCGATGCTCTTGCGGGAGGCGTCAAGGTTCAATTGGTGCAATTGGGTCGAGATCAACTGATTCAAAGAGAACGTATAACTGGTTCGGTTGGTCTGCCAATCGCTGGCCAGTTTATCGCTTTGGTCATGGGAATAGGTGAACTGGGAATGCCATGCACCTCGCGCGCTCCATCCGATCATCGGGCTGAAGCGGATGAATCTCGATCCCGAGCTGCTGTTCTGGTTTTGATATTCGATGCTGTCATACAGGTAACTGAGCCGGAGTATTAGAGCCCGGTAGTTCCAGGAACTGTTTGCCTGATGAAATTGGATCCTTGAAATTGATCCATCTGAGTAATCCTGCAAAGATATGGTATTCCTCAGATCAAGGGCGGGATGATACTTGCCCTGGGTCGATCGCGAGAGAAAGCGATAGGTCTGGGATTCCATATATCCGCTCACCTTACGGTAGCGCACCATAAATTTAGGGATCCAGTTGAACCAAGTGCCTAAAGCAACCGATGACCGAAACTGATAGAAGGCCAGCGAATCGGTCGGTTCAAGTTGGTAGAGGTCATAGTCCAGTTCTCTGTTTGTATCGTCAGCAAAGAGAAAACTATGGGCGGCTCGGCTCTCGAAATCAAGATCGACGACCGGTCGAATAACATTATGATCAGGTTTCCAGCGACCCGAAGCGTAGAACATGATGCTGTCGTTGTCATCATCATCGAGTTTGGATAGCGTGCTTTTGTCATTGGTGGAATAAAGCGCTTCCACTGCGGTTTCCCAATATTCGCTTTGATATGAGAGCCGGAGACCGCTATTTGACCGCAAGACCGGAGGGATCAAACGTTTTTGGGGCAACCAGCGTCCCAGACCCGTTCCCACATATCGGAATTTGCCTGAGTAAAACTCTTCATAGTCGCCCAAGCCCTGTCCCACGTAACTGAAATAGATCAAATAAATGGCGGTACTGTCGCCGGGTGCATATTCATAGTATTCAATTCCATCATCACCGACCAACCTGCGATACGTACCCGTTCCCGGTTCAACCTCAAACACGCCCTGTCCCCATACGGCATTGTCCCCGGCAGCACGCAGCGAATCGATATCTGCAGTGGAGAAATCATACTGCAGAGGAGAGTTTTTGTCGTCTTTCTGGACGATCATGCTATGCAGCAGACGGAGTTTTTCCGCTAACCGAATCTCACTGGAATTGAGAAACATCGACTGTTTGTAATACTCATCGGAGTATTGGAAACGGACATAGACCGAATTGGTCGATGAGACCAATCGCCTGAACATGATAGAGCCCTCGGCATAATCGATGGTATAGTCGGTTCCTCTTTCCAGCAGATTGCCATCAAGATGAATCCTTTCTGATCCGGCGATCACGATAAAGTTTTGCTGGAATCCTGTAGCCCGGAGATAATATGGTCCTTGTTTTCCGTCGATAATGCTAAGTATCTGCGAACTCGTTTTGCCGTTGTTTGCCGAATATGCAAATTGGGCGGCATGTAAGTCGTTATACCAGACGTTTACCCCTTCAAACTTGGTATGATAGTTTATGAAACGCGTATCCCTGAAGCCCCATTCCAGATCGCCCAGGGCAAGTTCATATCCACGACCGAATACTTTGAAATATACCTCATCCAAACTGCTCAATTCTCGGGTGTCTCCCTCCGGAGATAGTTTTGATTGGCTGTCGGATAGCCGTGCCTCTACGATTACATTGGGCGATAGCTCTCCACTGAGATTAAGAAACAGGGATTGTTTGATATCAACTGCCTGATCATCGGATAGAGTAAGCGCAAAGGTCTTGATTCCGCTTAGAGTGAGTTTTCCGTCTTCAGGGAATATGAACCATGGAGCCGTCCGGGGCAAATTTGCGGGCAATTGATCCCAAGCAAAGGACTGATATCGATAATGATCAGATAACAGGTGATCCGGGATAAGGGTATATTCCGCAATGAGATATACTGACCTCAATCCATCCCTGATGGTGATGATGCCTTCCTGATAACTGATCTGGTAATCATGCGGGGGATAAAGGAGGACACTATCGGCATAGATGGTCTCCGAGTATTTCATAATTGGAGATGCACTCAGGCGATAGGTGGTCGAATGGATATCGACCGGGATGATATCGCGGATAAACAGGTCTTTTGAATGCAGCTGCCCGGGCAGGATAAGCACGATCGATATGATCAGTATCACCCACTGAATACCGGCATTTGGTCTGATTAGTTCCACAGTTTACACTTTGTGAATTACATAGGTAACGACACCCCAGATGTAAAAATCGGTATCCTCATCGATGCATATCGGATCGAACTCGGAATTTTCCGGAACCAACCAATACAATCCATTCTCAATCCGCAGCCGTTTGAGAGTCAATTCACCATCAATTATGGCAACCACGATCCTGTTATGAACCGCCTCCACTGCCCGATCGACGATCAGAATATCATCCGGGACGATACCGGCATCGATCATTGAATAGCCGTCCACTCTTACAAAAAAAGTAGAGGCAGGATGCCGGATCAGGAATTCATTGAGATCAAGGGTTGCCTCGATGTAATCTTGGGCTGGGGATGGAAATCCTGCACATACATGTGTCCCCAGCAACGGTCTGGATATACTGGTCTTGGCCATATATCGGTAAACGGCTTTGATCGAGCCATCGCTACGCGGGAGTTTGGCATTTTTGGTGGTCTTGCCATCTGATTTTTTCATAACGCTCCGCTTACCCAAAACCAGAGCCATCCTGATGGAGTGGCTCTTCGTCGGGCAACATAGTCAACCTTCATTATAATACAGGTTTTCGCCGATTCATTGTTAGCTTTAAGGATAAATTATTTGATGGCACGCAGGAATTTCTTTGCCTGATCCCCGTATTTGGGATCATTCTGCAAACGCTCAAAATCCGCTTTGGCCTCAGCCATTCGTTTGAGATTATAATAGGAGATCCCCCGGAGCATTCTGGCATCGCTATTTCCTGATTCTGCCGCTAAAGTCAGGGTGACATAGG
>CAYZZE010000086.1:0-9528 GCA_964482845.1 uncultured Candidatus Cloacimonadota bacterium | reverse complement strand
TTGTGTCATTGCTGTTATCTATGTTTATGACATTACAATATAAACACTGTATAAGAGTCTCAAGAGGTTTAGATTCGAGCGGATTAGTGCTTTCTCCTGCATTCTCCCTGCTTCATAACCTTAGTATAACCTTACGGTCGTAAGGTTATACTAAGGTTATACTAAGGTCATCAAGTAAGGAGGACATTAGTAAGCTTCTCTGAATGATACCAGGGTCTTGTCCGGTTTCTTTTATGTCTATTTACCCTTATAACCTACGGGTTCCTTTGGTGGAGAATGCGTTTACATCCAAGTTTGAATACTCATGGCTAGTGTACTTTGTCACGGCGGCGGCGGCAACCATCGCGGCATTATCAAGGCACAGTTTTATCGAAGGATATAGAACATTGATCCGATGTTTTTCAGCCGTTTCTCTCATGAGACGACGGAGGAGCGTATTTGCGGCGACGCCACCGGCAAGCAGAATGGTTTGAACGTGATTTTCCCGGCACCATCTTACTGTCTTGTGAACAAGGGGTTCAACGATCGCCGCTTGTATGGATGCTGCGAGATTGTTGATGTGACGATTCCGGTATTCCCGATCCTGATTGGCAAGATGTTTCTTGATGGCGGTTTTGAGACCGCTGTAACTGAGATTGTAATTATCTTTGCGGTTAAGTGCACGCGGAAACGGGAGAAATCCATCATCTCCGGTTTGTGCAAGTTTATCGATCACCGGACCCCCGGGGAATGGTAACCCCAGCATTTTCGCGGCTTTGTCAAAGGTCTCTCCTGCAGCATCATCTAGGGTCTTGCCAATAACTTCAAATTCATGGTCAGATTTGAAATAAACCAATTCGGTATGACCCCCGGATACCACCAAGGCAGCAAAAGGCGGATTCAAATCGGGATGTTCGAGGTAATTGGCAAAGATATGAGCCAGCAGGTGACTGACCGTGATCAAAGGAATATCCATACTCCAAGCCAAACTCTTGGCAAAAGATAAACCCACAATCAATGAACCGATCAATCCTGGATTCACGGAGACGGCGATGGCTGCGATCCGGCGTTGGTCAATTCCGGCGCATTGTATTGCGGTCTCGGTAAGATAGAGTATATTCTTCATGTGTAATCGGGACGCCAGTTCAGGCAGGATACCTCCAAAATCATTATGAGAGATCTGAGACGAGATGAGGTTGCAATGTATTTGGTAGGCGGTATCGACAATCGCTACAGATGTATCGTCGCAGGAAGATTCGAAGGCCAGGATCAGATCTTGGTTATTTTTCATATACGATTACCCGGGCTGGCGTGATATCCAGTAATTTGATCATATCGGGAACTTCCACTATTACCGTTTTGAACCCTCGCATATCCGGATCGGGAACCACACTAGCTCTTATCATCGTGAGATCGAGGGTTTGGATCGCTTCCTTGTTTCCCTCCACCTTGATCGTAACCCGGTTGGGGGTCGCTTGTCTGTTTCCCTCCAAGCGTAACGTGATATTATCGATTATCCTTTGTTGTATCTCATGGTCGATCAATTCAATCGTGATCACCGGATCCAAAACAGAAATGTTTTCAGTAGGGGATTCCAGTTCTATTTCAACTTTTTCTTTGGTTAGCATCACCGTTGTGAGCGGTTTTGATCGTATTTGTCTGACCGCATCCAAAGCTCGTTTGGGCCCGTAAATCCTTACGGTCTCTGGAGAAATGCGGTATCTGCCGGATTGATATGCATTGCGTGCTCCGAGTGAGGCGAATGTGATTTCGATGGGCACAGCACGGCTCTCATAGACATCGGTCTGAACGATAAGTTCTTCATCGTATGCTGGTTTTAGGATCTCGATATCGAGGTTTTCGGGGATATCAATGTGGTAATTGGTCAGTGTGATCGGCAGGTTGCCACCCCTTAAGTTGCTGGCATCGATATCGACGTTGGCTCTTTTCAAAATCAAACGGATAATGTCTATGCCTTTGCCCCGGACACCAAAGGAGAGTGTTTTGGGAACATCATCCAAGGCGATATGGGCGGGCAACTTGGTGAGATTGACCACAAAGTTTACCGTTGTTTTATGATATGATACCAGTATCGACTGTATCCAGATGAACAGGGCAAGCAGAACGGAGAAAATCTTGAGACCTATATTGTGACGGATCATGATTCCTGAGAGTAATCCGGGTTTTCTATCTTCATCAATTTAATCTTTTTATACAGGGTTGTCCGTTCCAAACCTATGGCTTTGGATGTCTGGCTTACACTCCAGTTATGGCGACTCAAATGATAAATCAGGTAATCACGCTCAAAATCAAACATACTGTCTCTGATCTTGCCTTGGAGGAAGTACTTGTTCATGGTAAATGTATTTTCATCATGTGATTTATATATCTTGTTGTTCAAGTGCTTGATGATGACTTCGTTATTGATATCTTTCTCGCTGATCATTATGAACTTGCAGAAGTTTTTTAGTTCACGGATGTTACCCGGCCACGAATATGACAAGAGAATGTCGCGTAGTCCACTCAGGTTGGAGTGGTCGCTGAAACCAAATTTTTCGGAATAACTGGTTATAAAGTAACTGATCAGCAGGATGATATCATTTCCTCGCTCACGCAAAGGGGGCAGTTCGACGATATTACCTTCTATCCGGTATAATAGATCTTTTCGGAAACCCGCGGGGTTGGATAGATTGGCAAGCGGTGAATTAGTGGCAAAGATCAGGCGGGTATCTACCTTTTTCAGCGTTCCACCAACCACCTGTATCTCTTTGTTTTCAATGGAACGTAAGATCTTGGATTGAGCAGGAAGCGAAAGATTGGTTACCTCATCAAGAAAGAGGATCCCTTCGCGGCACTCTTCAAAAAAACCTACCTTATACTTATCGTCGCTGGGGAAGGTGCTCTTTGCATTCCCGAAAAGTTCCGATTCGATCAAGGTTTCTGTAAGCGCACTGCAGTTGACCGTGTGGAATGGTTTACCAAAACGATGGGAATTGATGTAGTAATAATTGGCGGCTATCTCTTTGCCAGTGCCGGTTTCGCCAACCAAAAAAAGATCTTCGTCCGCTTGAGCAAGTTTGATGATTTGGGATCGGACGCGAACGATGGATTCATCTTGGCCGATAAAAGGAAAACTGCGGGTGAATTGCTTCTTGAGCGTGATATTCTCGATATGAAGATCGATGTTTTCTTCTTCCTGGCGTTTGAGAAGAACAGCATTCTCGATGTGGAGAAGCAAATGATTGACGTTGAAATTGGCACCTTTTTCTATGAAGTGATAAGCGCCCAGATCTCTTATCTCCTCGATCTGCGGGCTAGTAACCTCACCGGATATGACTATTACTTTGTAGTTTAAATCAAGATTGTTCTTTAAATACTTCAATACTTGAATGCCATTTAATCTGCTGCCAACAAGATACACGTCAAGTAACACCACATCTGGCTTGAAACTGCGCAATTCTTGGAAAAACACATCGCTATTTATGGTGTGCTTGGCTTCAAACCCGTTTTTCGTCAGAAGACCAGATATCTGTTTTGCCAATATCAGATCGTCTTCGAGAATTATAACTTTGCCGTTCATTACAGATCCCCTTTTATAATATTCGTTCTTCCAAATCCGCCAGAGCATTGATATAATAGATATATGCCTGTTCTGGTGAATCATAAGGAGAGAAATACCTGTGAACGTCACCATCCTGGAAGTATTTGGTACACATATAATAGAAGTGATCGGAAGTACTCAAAAGACGCGCTTCCCGGAGCAAATGCTCATCGCCTTTGCGCCGGACTGTTTCGTAGAGGTTATACAGCGTTTCGATAGCGTTCTTTTGCATGTCATTATCCAGCCACGCCGAGAGGTCACGCTGTTCGTCTGCCCATGATACTGCTTCCGGGAAAGAGATAGATTCCTGCTGATAATTTGCCAAATGCACAGCTTCATAAGGATTGGCAAAACCGATATTGCCCTTATCCAATGCCTTGCTTGGAAACTTCTTCATAAACTCAAAAATCCCTGATTCCGCCCATTGATGTTCACCATAGGTCTCATAATCCATGAAGAGATTGAGGAATTGATTGCGATTGCTTGTCTCGCTTAGGGTGAGGTGATCGATCCAATTGACAAATTTGTCTACAGTAAGCGGATACTCAGGCCAGTCACGATTGGAAAAGCGGAATGCTATATCATCGGCAAGTTGGTAATACTTGAGTAGTAACGTGATGTCTTTGCTATAGTTTTTGTAGGCATACAAGGGGGAACGCCATTGCAAGATCCGATCCACGCCTTCGGTTAGAATGGTCTTATATCCTTCTATCTCGTATATAAGATCGGAAAGCGAATCCTGAAAGATCAATTCAGTATTGCGGAAAGTTACCGGGTTGTAGCCGAATTTGTCTATCATCAATTGTTTATGCATCGTCACCTGATCGAGGAATTCATTGGTGTCATATAAAAAACTCAGCGAATGATAATAGGTCTCGCCCAATAGTTCCACACAGCCGGTCTCCACCAGTTTTTCGAATGATTCGATCACTTCAGGCATGTATTGGGCAAATTGCTCATACGCGGTTCCAGTGATGGAAAAAGCAATCTTGAATCTGCCGTCGCACTGCCGGATCAAGTCCAATAACAGGGCATTGGTAGGCAAGTAACATTTCCGTGCCACTTTTTGCATAACGGCTCTATTGAGATTATCATCAAACATCGATCTGCCGCTTCCCACATCCAGGACGTTTGTATGTCGTAAACGGTAGGGCTGATGGACTTGAAAATAGAATACGATATACAGCATCATATCTTCCTATGGTGGTAACTAATTCTCGATTTTCCGTATTCCATTAAATCCCCTTGCTCTTGATATATGTTGCGAGGGTGGAGGCATACAGCCGACGGATCTTCTCTGCCGCTTCATCCCATTGGATGAGTTGAACTTCCTGTCTGCCCTGGGAACCTATCTTGTGGCAAATATCGGGATTTTCGATTAGGTGATTAATGGTATCGGCCATTCTTTCCACGTCCCAGAAGTCGATCTTAAAGGCATGATTGACTACTTCGGAGACACCTGACTGCTTGGAGATAATAGCCGTAACACCATAAGCCATCGCTTCAAGGGGAGCGATGCCAAATGGTTCCGAGACCGAGGGCAGGACATAGATATCCGATGCGCGTAGGATGCGCTCCACTTGATGCCGATTTAGAAAGCCAGTAAAGAGGAAACGGTTGCGGAGTTTGAGAGCTGCGGATTTGTGGATCAGTTTACGCCCCATATCGCCTGTGCCGGCCATGATAAATCTTGCTTGCGGATGCACTTTCAAGACCTTTTCCGCCACTTCAATGAAATAGTCCGGTCCCTTCTGGAGAGTTATCCGCCCCAAAAATATAATGGTGGGACCCCGGAAAATGCGAAGCCGTTCAAAATTGGTATTTTCGTCAATGGTGAAAGCATTATGGATGATCTTGATTCTGCCGGTGTCGATCCGATATCGGGACATGATCATTTGTGCAGTGTATTGTGAAACGGCAATCACTTGATCGGCATACATCATACCAGCATGTTCGATCTTATGGATGCGTTTATCACCCGGACCGCCCGACCGGTCGAATTCAGTGGCGTGGATATGGACAATCAGGGGCTTCTGGGAAATCTTTTTCGCCAGCATTCCGGAGGGATAGCACAGCCAGTCATGTGCATGGATCAGGTCATAATCGAGATGAGTGGCAAAGTATTCTGCTCTCAGCGTATATTCCTGAACTTTCTTGATCAGGTCTTCTTCGCCGATCAGATGGAGAGCCATCTCGTCCCAAAGATAAGATTCACTTTGCACAATCCGTTCGTTTTGGTCAAATTGGCTGAATCGCTTAATATACTGAGATACTTCGCTCAATTGCAGATAGGTCTCGGGTTGTTGGGAAAGTCCGATATATTCCAGTTTTTCTATTACATCGGTGAAACTCATCTTTAGGAACTGCTTGTGCCTTAGTGGTTCGATAAAGACCACCGGCATCTCATCCACGTCTTTTTCCTCTCTAAGCGGGAAATAGACGGTTTCCTTGGTCGGCAGAACGAGATCGATCTTTATGCCTTGCTTGAGCAGTGCTTTGACCATACCATAGCACGCCATGCCCAATCCGCCGGAAATCAGCGGTGGAAACTCCCAGGTGAACATCAGAACTTTCATTCGACCACCTTCGCATTGGCGATAAAGGTTTCGATGTTATACAACGCTGCGACGCTCCACGCTTGGGCGGGTGCCCCTTTGGGAAAGTGAGGGTGATCTCCGTCCCAGACCTCTGCTACGCTGGCAATATGTCCGCGCATGAAACCATTGCGAAAAACGGTAATGATCTGCGCCAATTCATCCTTGATCTCGGAAAGGGGTTTGATACCCTTGTGAATTTTGAGATATACGCTGCAATACGGTCCCAACAACCAAGCCCAGACGGTACCATTGTGATAAGATTGATCCCTGTCAGTTTGGGAACCATAGTATTTTTTCCGGAAACGGAAGTCATGGGGAGAGAGGGTTCGGATTCCATAAGGAGTGTAAAGATCCTGTTGGGCTTTGGCAAAAACTGCTGTTAACTGCTCGCGGTTCAGCAGATCCCAAGGTAGGGAACAGGCGAGTAGGGCATTGGGTCTGATCTCTTTGACGGGTTCATCGCCGATCAATCGATCCGCCAGATAGTCACCCATCCAAAACTTTTGAAAAGCCGTCTCGATCCTGGGTGCATATTCCAGGATGCTTTCCAAGGCAGTGCATTTCTCGGGACAGCACATATTCAACGCCTTACACATTGCCTCATAACAGCGGATGGCATTATACCATAAGGCGTTAATTTCCACCGGAGCGCCATTTCTGGGAGTGACCGGCTTACCATTGATGCGGACATCCATCCAGGTTGCATGGGCAAATACCTCTTCCAATTCGATCATGCCGTCATCTCGGATACGGAAGGGATAGGTGCGATTGGACAGGATCGATTTGAGGATTTCTTCCGCCAGATGAATGGTTTCCCGGTAGAAAGAGACCTGTGCTTTGGTTTTACCCACTTTATAGAGTAGTATGATATACCAGAGGGTAGCGTCAATAGTATCATAATTAGCGGTTCTACCGGACTCCGCCAGCATATTGGGGATTAAACCCTGCTGGATAAACCGGCTGTATTTACGCAGGATCAGTTCGACCTGATCAATATTATTGCCGGAATGCAGTAGTGCATTGAGGACAAACATTGTATCCCGTCCCCACACACCGTAAAAAGGATAACCGGCAACGATATCCTTATTGGCGAGAAAGTCCTTCAACGCAAATTCCAGTATCTTGAGATAATCTTGATATTTATACAACTCACTAT
Source organism: uncultured Candidatus Cloacimonadota bacterium (assembly GCA_964482845.1). GTDB lineage: Bacteria > Cloacimonadota > Cloacimonadia > Cloacimonadales > Cloacimonadaceae > VGPI01. The sequence goes on along the minus strand of CAYZZE010000086.1, from coordinate 2,195 downwards.
CATTGTAATCCAGACGGCTGAGCAGGGTGTTGTCCGTATCGGGACGTGAAGGATAATCCATCGGCAGAGGCAAGTCGCAGTAACGATTCTCAATGGTTTTGATCATTTTATCCGGATGTTCGATCATTTGATCGGAAAATAGGACATATTTACTCTCGCCTATCTTGAGATTGATCTGAAGTTCAAACAGCGTGATCTGATCTCCCACTCCAGGATATCCATTCATTACTTCCCAAGGATAAAAGACGTTGTAATATACATAGCGATTTGTTCTCACTTCACCATCGACCAGAGCGCCGAATACGGATACTCCGTTTGACAGGCGTTGGCAATTGAAAATCTGATGATTCTTGCCTTCAATGATCAACGGCTCATATTGTTCCCAATCCAGCGAGCCCGGTGCATCAAGTTCGTGGTGCGGCAGCATGGTGTACCGGGGGTGCAATTCCATGTGCAGTTTATGATGTCCCAAATTGGTGTATTTAACCATGATGGTGTTGCTTGATTCATCCATCATCAGTTCTTTGAGGATCAGGATCTCATTCTGATGGGGGAGAGCAGAATACAAAAAAATCGGATAGGGTCTCAACCACGGTTTGACAAGATACAAAAAACCCTCAGGATAGATGCAGTTACTATAGTTGTTGCTATCCAGATGGATGATCTCTCCCCGCCATTCGACCTTCTCTTCCAGTCCTGCCACCAGATGTTGCCTTTGAAACTGACTATCACTACTGACCAATAATCCATGGTATTTACGCTGGTTGATCAGGTTGCCAGTGCCCAGTGCATAGCCACCCTGGCGGCTGGTCAACAACCACTCGTGGTGGTGTGTTTCCATGAAGTAGTTATTCATCAGAGCCCCTTTTCTGTTTGGTGTGTTGATTATTTTCAATACCTGCGTTTCGTCAAGTGAATTCTGGGGCAGCACAATGAATTTGATCGTCAGAACAAATTTTTTACGCTGCCAACCACAGCATGGGATCAGTTGTGGGACGATCTGACAATACCATGATTTGTGTCCAGAAAAATTTACCCAATCCATGAAATCACTTTTTCCCCACCTTCGTTTCGAGGGCTTGGGAGTATCTCGAAGCAAACGCAAACATATCCTGAATCAATCCATCAAGGTAAATCCATCAAATTTACTGCATCCATAAAAGCCAGCAAAACAACCAGTTAGCGATAGACCATAAAAATAGTATGATATTTTTCTTGCCAAATTAGCGCTCTCATTTAGATTGTGTTAGTGAATGCTTACTTACAATAGGAGATATGATGGAACTTACGAAGAGACAGATGGATATCGTGAATGCTGCGATCGGGATCATCGCCGATAAAGGAATGTCTGATCTCACTACCAAGAATCTTGCCCGCGAGGTCAAGATATCAGAAGCGGCACTCTATCGCCATTTTGAGGGTAAAGCGGAATTGATCGACACGATACTGGACTACTTCCGCCACAGATCAAATGAAGTTTTGGCTACTCTGCGCTTGATGCGGATATCTCCGTTACAAAAGATCCGGAGATTCGTCTTTGACCGCTATGCTTTGTTTGAGAGTGAACCGGAACTGGCAAGAGTGATGTTTTCGGACGAACTCTTTAGCAACAATCCGGAATTGCTGTTCAAAGTGCGGGAGATCATGCACAGCCATCGGGACGAGATACTCCATAATATCAGCAAGGCGCAGGAGATGAATCTGATCCGTCGCGACATTGATGCCCTTCAGGTTTTTCGTCTGATTGTTGGATCGATGCGTTTGCTGATCACTCAATGGAATCTATCGGACCGTTCTTTCCCTCTATCCAGGGAAGGTGAAAAACTATGGAATACGATTGAAATACTTATGAAGGAGCCACAATGAAAAGGCAGATAATCAGGATCGACGAAGAAAAGTGCAATGGTTGCGGCGCTTGTATCATCGGTTGCCACGAAGGTGCTTTGCAATTGATCGACGGCAAAGCCCGGCTGATCAGCGATCTCTTTTGTGACGGATTGGGCGCATGTATCGGAACCTGCCCTCAGGATGCCATAACCATCGAGGAACGTGAGGCAGAACCCTATGATGAGTATCGGGTAATGGAACAACTCGTTACCATAGGCATCCCTACTATCAAAGCACATCTGAAACACCTCAAAGACCACGGCGAGATGACTTTCTACAATCAGGGATTGGAATACTTAAAAAACAAA
>CAYZZE010000085.1:0-9649 GCA_964482845.1 uncultured Candidatus Cloacimonadota bacterium | reverse complement strand
TTATTACTGACTGCGCCGGAAGGAGAGACGATATTGTGTTTTTGCGTTCTCGAAATTTGGTGATTCCAGTATGTGCAACGCTCTTTAATAATCAATGCTTGATTAAGGGGGGGGGGATTATGACTAGACTAACGCTTTCGGGCAGGAGAGAAGTTTCAGCGCATCATATCTTTGGCGACTTGGATCTGTTGTTCGGTGAGTTCAGTCAGATATGCCGATTCGCATTGTTTGAAGAGGATGAGAGCGTTTTGGAGGTCATCGAGGGCGGCTTGGGGGTTGTTTTGTTCGAGGTAGAGCATCGCCAGATTGAAGCGCGCCTTACCCATGTCCTCGACATCCCCGATCTCGCTGATCAATTCGTATTGGTTGAGGTATAGGGTTCGTGCTTGATCGATATTGCCGCGGTGTTTGGCGATATTCCCCAGATTTCCAATGGTATGGGCGATCCCTTCGCGGTCTTTGATGCTGGTCTGGAGATCGAGGTTATTGTGATACAATTTTTCGGCCTCGTCCAATTTTCCCTCGCTGAAACAGATGTCACCGAGGGCTTCACAGCAGAATGAAACACCGGTAAGGTCAGCAATTTTTTGTGAGATGGCGAGCGAGCGCAGGATATAGATGCGGGCATTGTCATAGTCCTGCAGGAAAATATGCAGTTCACCGATATTGTAAGTGACGATGGATTCGAGGAGCCGGTTTCCGATGTGCTGGGCAATGGATAAACTTTTGAGGTAGCACTCCAGCGCTTTGGTGTGTTCGGAGGCATTTCGGTGCAAGGTTCCGAGATCCATTATCGCTTTGGCATAGCCATTACGGTCGCCGATCTTTTCCGCGATATCGATGGCATTTTGGTAATAGCGGTAGGCAAGCGTCTTTCTACCCAGCCGGGCATAGACGATCCCGATGCCGGCATTGGCGATGCGTTGGCCAAAGAGATCGACCAGTTTTTCGGCATACTTGAGTTTGTTGCGGTAAAAATCCAGCGCTTTTTTGTAGGCACCCTGGTTGACGAAGAACTGAGCCAGAACGCCTGAAAGTTTGTTCAATGCCGCGGTGTGGTGCCTTCCGGAGAGGTTTTTGTAGAGGGGCATGGCTTCGGGTTCGACCTGTTCCACGGCATTATTGAAGACCAGCGCTTCGATGTAATCGATATGCACCTGGATCCGGGTATCCTCATTGCCGATGGAATCGAGATAACTGGGGACGAAGTCGCGGATAGCGGTAAAATCGGCAGTGTTATTTAACCATCTGGTGTACAGGGAGATATATTTGTCGTGACGTTCTCCCGTGAGATCCTTGAGATATTTGTAGCGGTTGATGATCTGTTCTGCCTCAGCGTTGTTTGCCTGTCTGAGATGGGTATCGGCGATGGTCAGGGCGGCAGAGCAGATCTCGTTTTCATAAGCAGAATTATCGATGATCTTTTTGAGGAAGAAGCGGCATTGCTCATATGCGCCCAATCTGAGGTAGAGATCGGCGGCATCCTTGCACCACGGGATCATCTTGTTCCGTTCTCCGGCACAAATGTAATGATAGGCGACGAAGGCGACGTGTTTGGTGGTGTCCTGGCTGTGTTTTTCTTCAAAGTAGGTGGCGATCGCCAGATGTATTTTTTTCTTTTCACTCAGCAGGATGGTGCGGTAGATGCTATCCGGAAAGATGGTGTTGACATAGGCAAAAACCGGATTGGGCTCGTAGCCGATGGTATTGAACAATCCCTGCCGCTGCAATTCGAGCACCATTTCCTGATAGTGCGTTTCCCAAAGGGCGCCAAACAGTTCTCTCATTTCGTCAAAGACAAAAGGCATGCCAAAGATGGCGGTCTGTTTGAGCAATTGCTTTTCCAATTCGTTCAATTGCTCATAGCGAGCCACCATCAAGTTTTCCAAACTGTCGGGGATCTGCCCGCGGTTGCGCATATCATTGATGACGTTATCAGTGATCAGATCGGTCTGAACGTCGTAATGGTCAAGGATCTGTTTGATCAATTCCGCCAGGAAACGGGGATTGCCATCACTGATCTGGTGTATAAGATCGATTGCCTGAGCGGTGATATTGGCGATCAGACCACGCGCCAATGCCTGCGTTTCCTGAATAGTAAATCTATCCAGGACAATATGATCTACCCATTGCTGACTTTGCGGAAAGAGTGATGGATCCTGCTGGGCAGTAATGATGACTTTTTGGTTTGCGGCAAGACATAAAGCGGGTAACTGCCTTAAAAGCAGGCGGGAATTTTCGTCAAAGAGATCGAAGTTTTCGATCACGATGACGCTGGTACCAGCGGTCAGGCGATGGACGATCCGGGCAAGCTTGGCATAGAAGATCTCTATTTCCTGAGCGGTGTATTCACGGGGTGTGGTGAGTTTGGAATCGTGATCGGGATAAAGGAAGGCATAAATACCGGCGCAGGTATTCTCCTCGCCGTTATGGAGACACCACTGGCGGAGGACATCAAACTGGTTGCGGAGGTCGATGATATCGAGTTTTCGCAACAGCACTTTATGCAGAACGTCGAAGTATAGATTTGCGCTCAGGGTATCGGCATAGAAGAGTTCGATCGTGCTGCCGCAGTCAAACAGACGATGACACAACTGCCATACCAGGAATGACTTGCCGGTGCCTTCCCCGCCAGTGATGAGGACGATGCAGTCCTCCGGATCCGATAGCTCAGCGGGGCAAACCGCCTCCGGCATCAGTTTTTCCGTCAGCGCTGCGATCCGTTCCGGCATCACCACCAGCGGCAGATGGTTAAAGGTATTGCGATAGAAGATCCAGCGCTCCGGCAGTTCCCGGCGCACGATGAATATCTCGATGGGTTCTTTGATGCCTATAACATGCGTCGAGGTAAGCGGCTCGATCTCAAAGCGGGAATTGACGCGATGGACGATCTCCGATGTCAAGGTCACTTCACCTGTCCCGGCAAAACTCATCAATCGGGCGGCAATATTGACAGCATTGCCGATGATGCCATACTCGTAGCGTTCTCTGGCGCCTATGATGCCGGCATAGATATTGCTGTAATTGATGCCAAGTTTGATCCTTATGCGATCGTTGGTGAGTTTGGCGATCTGGGCGGCACAGAGGAAGGCGCGCTCAATGTCGTCCGCATGGACGTATGGGATGCCAAAGCAGACGAGGATCAAATAGCCCTTATCGGTGTAGTCGATCTTGTTGATGATTCCGTCGTAATTGTAAACCAGCCGCTGGATCTGGATATAGATCGCCTGATAGGCGTCGAGATCGATGTCGGCATTTCCCTCTGTACCCAGATGAACAAAGATCAAGGCAGCATTACGCAATTCCGCGGGGCTTGGATCTTGCATCAGTTTCCGGCGAACCGACCGGGGCAAAAAATCGGCAGAATTGAGCAAGATGGGCGCATCATCCGCCCGGGCTGTTTCGCCTGGCGCGGGCAAATCCTCAAGACAAATCTCCGCGAGATCATCCAGGATCTCCCCATTGCCGGCATCACCACAGAATCTATATGCACTAATGACCGGTTTGCCATCCAGGAAATAATCCAGATGATGCTGCTCACCACCCACGATATTCACATTAACTATCCCGCAGGACATACCGCCATGCACATGGAAGTCAACGGCATAATGCTCCCTGAGATCTCCGTTCAGGATGATAAACTGCTCCAGCAAGTCACGCTTGAGATCATTGAGACGTGGGATCAGATCGTTTCCGGAGTGCTGATCGCTGATCAAGATCAGACAGGAATCGCCGCCAAACTTGACGATCTCGCCCTGATAGGTCTGAATGCAGTGATGGACACAATCAAAGAACTTCTGGAGTATGCCCGTAACTATTTCGATGCCGTAGTGCCCTCTTTTGTGGGCAAGATCCGTGATCCGCGTGAAAGAAGCCACGTCGAGATAGATTATCCCGCCCCGGAGGTGCCTTTTCAGCGGAAGAGATCCCGCTCGCAGTCCCCTGCCAAGGCGCGTGACCGCCTGAGGAATTATCAGTTCGGTTTTGATATGCGCATCTCCATACGTTTGTTCATATTATGCTCTTGCAGGCCGATATCGCGGTTTTGATCGATGAAATCCATCAAAGCAGTGCGCGAACCGCTAAAGCCAATAACGAAGAAAAACATTTGGTTTTTCCCCGGGTCCAATGCTTCGGAATGACTGATGATCGGCGCTTCGGTATATGTTCTGAACCGGAAGATCCCGTCTGGCTTATCAGATGTGTAGATCAGATAATGATTGACATCGACCGGAAGGTTGTCGATGGTCTGTGTCACCGCATCCCATTGAAGCAGAAGATTGCCGTCATCGACACTCAACTGCACATTTTCGGGGGGCTTGAGGTGGTGGATCTGGACAATAATCAGCCGGTCATAAGCGATCTCGTCTTCCAGATTGCCGGTTTGCATCTTCAGCCGCAGATCATACCAGCCGGGTTCATTGAATTGAAATGACCAATTACGGGTGAAGCCATCGATATGACCGTTGTTATTAAGATCCCACATACTGACAGTGGCAGGGTGATCATGCCCGACCGATTGATTGAGGAACTGCACGACAGTCCCGACCGTTATGAAACGGGCACTGGAAGTAAATTCCGCCCTATGCAGATAGACAAAAGCACCGATATCGGAAACCGTGCCATCCTGATCCGGAGGCATCAATGGTGACCCGGCATCAATGCAAGGGCTGTCATAATGGAGGTTGAAGTTGTCATTCGCCGCATTGATGAACAATGGATTGGCGTTTATATTACCCACTCCGGGGTAAATCCCGCCGTCATACCCGATATTGTTGTAGTTCTGGATAATCATGGAATTCAGCAGATCAAACGGAGTCGCCGTCATACTGCTTCCCCACAGGATATTATTGACGAAGGTGATATTGGCATCGTTTGCTGTAATAGCTTTGATATAGCCGGAGATCGTGTTGTTCGTAACCACCCATGGACCGGAAAAGTGCAGATCGAGAGCCCGGTAGTTTTGATTTGGATATTCCATCAAGTAATCATCGGTGAGGATAAATACATGCTTGTGGATCGGGAGAACGGGCAGAATGCCGGAGCCGCGGATACCGATCTCGCAGTTTTTGAGTGTATTCTTCTTCAGGAGAGTGCCATTTCCATCGGCGACCAGGATCCCGATCCCTGCCGATTCGACCGTTGTATTCTCCACCCTGCCGAGAACGCCGCTGCCCAGAAATATCCCGATATTCTCGGTTCGTGAGGACTGAGTGCTATTACGGACGCGGGTATTGGTCAGTGTGGGAGTAATGATGGCTCGGAGATCAGTGCCTGTGATCTCTATACCCGCATGATATCCATCTATGAGTCCCTGATCTATCTTGATGCGCGGAATATCGGTCAAGACCAAACCGGTGGAGAAGAAGCGTGAACCCTGGGTGCTGTTGCGGACGCGGGTATTGGTCAAAGTAGGCGTGAGAGTGGAGCGTGGCATACTGCCATCGCCGATATAGCTGATTCCAAAGTCATAGTCATCAACATCACAATCTTCCATAACCAGGACGACATCACCGCTTATGGCTATGCCGGTTGAGGTTGACCGCGAACCTTCGGTGCTGTTACGGACACGGGTATTGGTCAAAGTGGGCGTCATGGTAGCGCGGAAATCATCGCCGATAATGATCATGCCATTGCCAAAGCCCTCTATATCACAATTATCCATATTGATAGAAGGCATATTGGTCAGCAAGATACCAATGATCTCGGCGCTGCGCGAGCCCTGAGTGCTGTTACGGACGCGGGTATTGGTCAAAGTAGGAGTCAGGTGTCCGGAAGTAGTGCCATTTTGCATAATGATCCCTTTCTCAACACCACTGATTTCGACAGCATCAATGATCACGCCAACGTTGCCGGCGATCTTCAGACCCACCGTTCCCTGATCCCCGGGACGTGAGCCTTGGGTGCTATTGCGGACGCGGGTATTGGTCAGGGTGGGCGTGGTCGTATAGGCGGAAGCCTCATTTTTTATTTCTATGCCAAGATCATAATCCTCGACGTCGATGTCATCCATAGTAACATCCACATCGCCGGTGACTTTGATGCCGGTGGTCCTTTCACCTTCGGTTCTTGAGCCCTGAGTGGTGTTACGGACGCGGGTATTAGTCAGGGCGGGCGTGGTGGTTCTGTTGCGTCCCTGCGCGTCGATGAAGATACCTGACCGGTAATTGGTGATCTCGACATCATTCAGATTGGGAGATGAATCGCCATCGATCTCGATCCCAATGCCATCCAATAGTTCGTCAGGGTCTTTGGGAGCGATCGTCAAATTGAATATCTGGGGGTTTGCACCATCCATCCTTAAGGGTTTACGGGCGCCGATCAGATTTGTGTTCAGCAAACTTCCCAGCGATCCGACGCCAAAGTTTAATCCCCCCCAATATTGACTTCCGGCGGGAGGACGCATGGTGACACGGTTCAAATTGAAATTGGCGAGGATATTCATCGGCACCTGACTGAAGATGATCAATTCGACGCTGGTATCCTCATCTCCGATATCAACATCCACATCAAAGGTAACATCGCCAAAGATGTTGTAAGACGGATCTGTCCAGTTCTGAACCGTGGAGACGTCATAGACCGGCGTTCCGCTGAAAGTGAACATGCTGAAGAAAGTATGGGATGCGGTGGACTGAATACCTGCTTCCAAATTGCGCAAGGTAAGCATCACGTTGTATGTGCCCGATGAGAGGTAGGCATGAGACGGATTCCGCTCGTTGCTGGTATTGCCATCACCAAAATCCCAAAGAAACCAATCCGGATTACCCAGCGTCCGGTCACGGAAATTGACCGTCTGTCCGGTATATTGATAGACCGTGGGAGCAATATCGCTGGCGACATCCGTGCCAAACTGCACTGTAAAATACTCCAGCACCACGACTTCAAACTCTTTGATATAGATCGCTCTTCGCATATGATCATTGGCGGTAACCCGAAACATTCCCGAGCCGAACCAATCCGGAGGTGCGCCAAAGACCGCAGTCAATTCTCCCGGCTGATCGGGCTGATAGTCCACGGTGATTAATGAGGCGGCGCCAATGCTTACGACCTCGATTGAGATCTCGTCGTCGGCATTGTCAGGGTCATTGATATAGTCGGCAAAGTTTACCGTAAGGTGTGAATTGCGAATAAAATACAATTCATCCGGCATAATGATCACCGGCGGATCGTTGACCGCTGTGGCGGTAACGGTAACGGGATGAGATGCGGTGCCGCCATAGCTGTCAGAGGCGATCAATACGATCGTTTCGGTCCCATGCCAGCCCCTGGTTGATGACAAGGTGAACAAATGTCCGGTGAAATTGACGAATATGTTGGTGCTATTTATGGCGCTGAAGGTCATCAAATGTCCATCCGGATCATCAAAGATGTTCAATGCCGAATAAGGTCCCCAGACCTCATCCTCAAACATATCGCCGATGGTATCCAGCGGATTGAATACCATTGGTGGGTTATTGATGACCTCGATATAATCGGTCTTGATCCTGGAGTATATGCCACCGGTGCTGGTGTAGATGGTCAATTTGACGGTGTAGAGTCCCGGCCTTTGATATGTATAAACGGGATGCTGAGTAAAACTATCGATCATGCCGTCATCCTGAAAATCCCATCTCCAGCCGGTAATCGTGGCAGTAGCCGTACCACCACTGAGCCTTGAAAGATCGGTAAAAGACACCGCCAAGGGACAGATCCCGCCAAGCGGTGTAGCGTTGAAGTCCACAAAAATCGGCATCGGCGTTACATTCAAATATACGGTAACGACCAAACTGGGGTTGACCAAATCATCACTATTCAGAACGATCAGTGATGTATAGTTAGCTGTATAGCCTCCCATAGGACTGGGCGCCACACCATAAGTATTGAAGATAAGCGTGACCGGCATGCTTTCTCCGGGGGCAACGGTTCCAGCTGTCGATCCCACCCTCAACCATGGTCGGATACCAGCAATATCGACGGTAAAATTCAGTGGCGCCGCACCGGAGTTATGGATGATAAGGTTTTCTGCGGAAACGCTCTGTTCCAGCATACTTTTTTCCATCGGATTGGGGGAAGCGGATATTATCGGTTGGGGTGCATCAAACCCAGTGCCAGTAAGTGATAACTTCTCATCAAAGCCCAGAGAACCACCGATCTGTAGTGTTCCATGATTAACGCCCGGCATAGTAGGCAGATAATTGATGTCGAATTCCCACAATTGCCCAGGATAGATCACTTTGGGCAGGGTAATGGGATCAGGGAATATGAATTCAGGAGCGCCGTGTAATATAAGGTCGGTTATTTCCCCGGGATCGGAACCAACATTGGTTATCCCGATCGGATGACGAGCAACCACGAATAACTGAACGTTTCCAAAATCAACCAACCTATCGGACAGGATAAAATCCACATCCCCGGGAAGGTCGCAGAAACCGTTCAATCCCACATATACAGGCGGTTCCGACACCTCCCAGACCCGCAGTTCGCCAACGTGGTCCCCGATCTCAGTTGGATTGAAGCGGACGGTAACGTCAATGTATTCACCCGGTTCGAGGGTAATGCTGTGCACGACTTCGGAGGTATGATGAACGGTATAGGCAGCGCTGGAAGCGATGGTAATCTCAGGTGTGCTTATCTGGGTTTGATATCTCCGGTTGTTGGTGATCCTCACTGTTTGGTCAGTGACCGTATGCATGACTTTCACGCCATAATCCAAGGTGGCGGGCGCCACACCCAGGCCGGTGACACCTGTATTGTATCCTTCGATATAGACATTGTCCACCGCAAAACTGGAGTTATCACCCGATCCACTCAAGCGGGTTGAGACCCATCTCAGTTGAAGCACAGGGGTATTGGCACATTCAGGCGGAAGATTGACAAGGACATTCCGGATATTTTGTCCGGTCGTGCCCGATACTTGATTTTCCGTGCCATTGTTATAGAGAAACCCGGGAACAAGGGTGAAAGATCCTTCCGTACCCAGCCGATATTGCAGCAAGACCTGATGAATCCGGGTGTTATTCAAGCTCTCATTATAAGGATTGCGGATGGTCATCACATCAAAACTTATCCTGACATTGGAAAAGCCGAGGCTATTGACCGCCGTGGCCAAACTTGCCACGTGACCCTGAAAGCCGAACTTCCCATCGTAATTATGGATCCCAGCGGTAATGATTGAGGCATCGCTGGGTGCAATCAACGGAAGGTTTCCGGTTGGCGCTAAACTGGGATCCCGGATAGGAATCGACCATCCAACCCAACCATCGGGGTATGCAAAATGGTCATGGCTAAAATTAAAATTCTGCGTGGAAGGCAGCGATTGTGGCGTCGGGTGGACTATCCCTGTCTGTCCCATAAGCGAGTGTAGTGCCAAAAGCACGATCAAAACAAAAAATATCCTTCCCATCGTATCCTCCTTGATCAGGATCGCATATATTGTCTCCTCTACTCTCTAATACACGGTTTTGAAATATTCTCCACCGAATCGCGAAAAGCTTGGTTTATCCTCTTTGTCAAGAAAATTCTTCCCCGACCACGGCCTGGTTATAAAAAGTCTGTAAAAATGCAACTTGGCTATAAAGAGTCAGTGAAAACTTCAAATCAAATCCCTGAAAACTGCAAATGGGGAAAAACGGGCAGTTTGGTGTTGGTCTGGCAATACCGTTTGGATCAC
>CAYZZE010000084.1:0-9791 GCA_964482845.1 uncultured Candidatus Cloacimonadota bacterium | reverse complement strand
AATCCGGTACAACAACCGGATAAATCCGGTGTTGCTGATTATTCAACGGTCTTAAGGTTATACTAAGGTTATCAAGCAAGGAGGATAATTATAAGTCAACTCTCTGAATCACTCCTCGGTCTTTCCCGATAGCTCGCCTCGGTTTTACCTCACCTTCGCCTCAAGATCGCTACGAGAACTGGAAGCGAAGGTTACGTAAAAGCGGGACAAAGGATCAGATTGGATGCAGGATAATGTCCATCGCTGGAACCTGTTATTGAAACGCGATGGAAGTGGATCGGATCCCAAGCGTACTCGGGACTTGCTACTTGAGCAACTCTCTGAAACTCATCCCTTGGGCACAGCGCTCTTTCTGTTCGATGATCCATTGCTCCAGACCAACGAGGCGTATTCGTTCGTTGAGTTCATGGAGGAAAGGATATCCTTTGGCAAATTCGTTGATCAAATCACAGGGATAATCTTTACAAAGAGCGCAGACCTCGATCCCACGATCTTGGGCGCAAAGTCGAATCCCACATTCCGGATTGCCGCATCCCCCTCTGCATCCGGCTGTGGTCTTGTCGAGTTCACTCAGTTTTTGTAGGACATTCCAGAATTCGGGAAAATCCGGATAGAGAAACCTGCCAAAATTTTCCCAGCCGTCCCCGCGCAGGGTCTGGAGCAGGATGCCAGCTTCTTTGGGCACGACCGCAACGATATTGCACAAACCGCAATACAAACCGCAATAACAGACAAAGGGATCGTCATTTTTCATGGTTGAAGCCTCATGTTGTACTATGATCAACTCATCGGATCAAAGGTCGAGCGTATCCTCATACTCCTGCAGTGCTTGTTTGCGTTCGGAAGGGGTCATCTGCAAGATGGAGATGTGATCGTTAAGCGAATAGTGCGTATTTCCCTGCACTTCCCGTAATAACGATAGTATCTCTTTGTCACGTTCAAATTCCAGGGCATAACGTAGAGCAAAGTCGGCAAAGTAATCCTCGGACGGATAGCGTAAAAACCCTTTTTTAAGGTATTCGACGATCCTTTCCGGATTCTTCTCTGTCAGATAAGCCAAGATAAAACTGATATAGATCCGGGCACCGTCCCGATGCGTAAAGATCTCTCGCTCAATGAATTCGTTGAGTTTGTCCCATTCATTGGCCGCCGGATAATAATGAACGTAGAAATCGGTCAATTTGAGTTCGGTATCGATGAAGATCATGGCACGGTCTTTAAGTCGCATGGCTTTCTCCAGATTGCCGATCTCGGCATAATGGGTTGCGGCACGAATGAATGCGGCGCCATAATTCATGACCAGACGGATCATATTATCATCTTTATAGACCCTTGGGTCCTCGATCGACCGGTATTGATAAATTTCTTCAATATTGGCCAGCATACGCGGGATATCGACCTGATCCCGGCCTCTGGTATGTACCACGCGTGCTACCATGCCTTCATTGCGGGTGTGTTCCTCAAAGCCGATGAAACTCTCACAGGTTACGGCAAAGTAAATCGGCCGCTTGCCAAAGTTCTCGCGGATGATCTCCCATACCATCTGATCGGAAATGCGGTAAAAATTCTCGCTTCGACGCCACTGCGGATCCTCGCTGGGGGTGGGAGGAAGGTTGATGGAAAAACTCATGTCCGGACCCGTTGGAGAGCCGGGAATGGTCACGGTTCCAGGGCGAACGATCGGTTTGAGATTATCGATCTGCTCGTCACTGATATTGAAGAGGATACCTTCCTGGTCCCGTAACTGGCGCAGATACCAGGGGGTATTGAGCAGGGACAGATTGGCAACCGAGACGTCCTTGCGGATACCTTTGAGGTATTTGGTCTTGAATTCCATTGCAGTGGCGATCGCTGCCTTACTCTCCGTGGTCGGATGTACGTCTCTTGTCGAGTGCATATGCTCATAATCACGGGCAAAGGGATCATCCACCGACTGGGCATACCATAGGGGAAAAGTGTCATTGTCCCCATTGGTAAAGATGATGGCATTCTCCTCCAGTGAGTTCAGGAAATTCAGCCCATAATCAAGCGCGATAAACTCATTAGAACGATCATGGACATGGTATTGCGAGATAAAATTGACCGTCGGAAGGGCGACCATCAAACCGATCATGGCATACGACGCCGCTTTGGATGATTTTTCCCTGGCCAGGTGCACCAATGCCAAAGCACCGATACCAAGCCATACCGCCCACATATTGTAGGCAACGACAAAGAAATAATCCCGGTCGCGGACTTCACTGCCGGAGAGATTCATTACAAAGACCATCACCAGCGTCGTCAGGATCAGGATCGAAGCAAAGTAGGAAAAACTATGCTTGTTCCGGCGGAATTGAAAGATGCCGCCCAAAGCCCCCAAAAACAGGATGATCGCATTACCGATGAAAGAGATCAATTGCCCAGGAATGCTCAACCACTTGCTGAGCATCTCGACATTGAACCACTGCCAGCCGAAATAGCGGAGAAAATGGTGGCCATATTGGTCTTGGATCATTTTTCCCCGACGGACAAACATCGAGGTGTCTCCATATTGCTCGCGGAGAATATAGTCCGAAAAGGCGCGCCAGGTGCTGGGATGTCCTTCGTTGATAAATGGCCGCTCCGCTGCTCTGACCATTAAATAAAGATGGGAGGAGACGCCCACGATCACCAATAATAGCCCCAATAACCAAACCCTGCGGTCGATCACATCACGTAATTCGTAATACAATATCCCCAGAGCAATGACGCCAAAAGCCCATTTATCCAGCGCATCCAACCCCCTGTTCTGACCGATCTTGTCAAAGATGACATATCCAATGATAAGCATCGCGGTGTAGAGGAAGAATTTTAGGATAAACTTATTGTCTTGCAGAGATTTATGGATAAGTGGATAGACCACGATAAAGAGGATGGCGGGTGCGACCTGAAGCGCCGTCTGATGCACGCCAAATCCGAGGAAAAAGAGATAGATGATCAAAAGCAGGATATTTTGATGCGAAAAGTCCCGACTCTTTTCCACCCAGATTAGGATCAGCCAGATGATAATATTGACGAAGAAGACCAGTCCGGAATATACTTCCGCTTCGATGGCATTCATCCAGAAAGTAAAGGAAAAAGCGGTGAAAAAGGCGGCGATGACCCCCGCAAACACGGTATCCCACTTGCTGACCTTGAACATACTTGCCAGTTTAACCGTCATTAGATAAGTGAACATCACAGCAAAAGCAGAAGCCAATCCCGATATGAAAGCAGCGATGATTGCATGCGAAACGAACCATCCGAAAACGGCAATAATGGCTCTGCCGAATATGATGTAAAAAGGATTGCCTGGAGGATGCGGAACTCCCAGGATACTCATGCAGGCAGCATACTCACCTGAATCCCAAAATGAGGTAGTCCTCGCTTGGGTAAAGATATACACGATCAGAGTGGCGGCAAAAACCAGAAAGGCAATGATGGTGTTTGTCCTGATGTCAATTACCGGGGTGGGACGATAATCACTGAGCTTCTCCTGGGATTTTCTTTCCGGGATCTGGTAGCCCTTGCCCGAGCCGCCATCGGAGGGTTTCTGAGTCATCCGTGACTTGATGTATTGGACGTCGAGGTCTTTTCTCTTGGACATTATCTCTCCATGTTTAATCGTATGGGCGGATTACGATCCACCTATGGGTACCGGTCACCGATCAATCCTTGAGACCGGTCTTGGCAAAACTGGTGATGATCTGCTTTTGGGCGATGAAAAAAAGCACTAGGATCGGCATTATGCTAAAAGCGGAAGCTGCCATCAAAAGCGTTGTTTGGGTCGATGCTTCAGCATTGAAATAACTCAAACCCACTTGCAAGACACGTAACTCCGGGCGGGTGGTCATCACTAAAGGCCACATAAAACTATTCCACGAACCAATCAGGGTTAAAACCGATGCCGTGGCAATCACTGGTTTGGACAGTGGCAGGATGATCGTTCTTAGCATCCCGAAAATGCTGCATCCATCGATCGCTGCTGCGTCAAACAATTCTTTGGGCAAGGATTTGAAATGCTGCCGGAAAAGGAATATGACAAAGACATTGACGCACCAGGGCACGATCAGCGCTCGATAGGTGTCCAGCCAGTTTATCTTGTCCAGCAACAAGTACGAAGATATCAGATAAATTGGTTCCGGAACCATCACCATGCTGATAAAGAGGTAGAAGATCAGATTCTTACCCGGAAATTCCATCCTGCCAAAGGCATAAGCCGCCAAAACCGATGAAATCAATACTCCTATCAAGGTCATAAAAGCGACGTAGATCGTATTGGCAAAATATGTCCCGAACGGCACTTTGCGGAATGCTTTGATAAAGTTTGACCAGGTAAAACTGGGGATCTTCCTGATCAGATGCAGTTCGTTGCTGGGAACGCTGAGGTATTCATCAGTTATCTTGTTGTCTTTGTCAAGGATATGGATGATGCTTTGATCTTCCTGCTCCATGACAAATAGCACCCGTTTCTCACCCTCGGGAGATTTCCAGATATGATACGATTCCTTGGGGATGAATACGGAATCATGTTTATTATACTCGGCTTGGGTCATCAGCGAGGTGGAAAGCATCCAGACAAAGGGAACGATCATGAAGAGCCCGACGACCGTCAGCAACGTATAGATGATTATCATTCTAATCTTTTCATGCATCTTGCACCTCAATAATTCACGTATTTTTCATAACGTTTTTGCATCAGCGTCAAGCCCAGTATGACAATGAACAATACCAGAGCCACCGCGCTGGCATATCCCATCTCTTGCTTGTCAAATCCCTGATCATAAATGTAATAGACGATCAGGCGGGTAGTGCCAGCAGGTCCACCCTTATCGGTCATCAGATACACCTGTGCAAATACCTGAAACATTGCGATAGTGGTCATCATCAGGATATAATACGTCGTGGGCGATACCAATGGTAGAGTGATGCGAAAAAACTGCTTGAACTTTCCGGCGCCATCGATCTCCGCTGCCTCATAATAATCCTTGGGGATGTTTTGTAAGCCGGCGAGATAGATTATCGTATTGTATCCCAAACTCCTCCAGACAGTGAGGATGATGATGGCGAATAGCGCTTGAGATGGGCCTCCGGCCCATGAAGGCAGATTGATCCCAAAGCCGGAGAAGAATATGTCAAATATCCCCCGTGATTGGCTCAACCATCCCTGCGGTTCGATCCCGATGAAACCCAGAAAGGTATTTGCAAGTCCTGTCTGTTCATTGAAGATGATCTTCCAAACGATCGAGACCGCCACCATCGAAGTGACAAAAGGCAAAAAATAGATCGTGCGGAAGAGCCCGCGAAGATACTTGACCTGGTTGAGCAACACAGCAAACAACAATGAGGATACAATACTAACAGGCACGACAAAGATCACCAGCCAGAAAGTATTGGTCATGGATTGCCAAAAGTCCTTGTCGGCCAGCAATTTGCCATAGTTCTCAAACGCGATGAAGTCACCGGTGCCTTTGATCGTCGATTCAAAGAAACTGATGACGAAGGACATTACGATCGGGATCAACCGGAAAGCAACCAGCAAAAACAACGCCGGTAAAACGTATAAGTAAGGTGAGATTTTCCATTTTGTCTTCATTGCATATTCCTTATCCTTGCACAGCCATCTGGATTATTCCTTTTCTGACCGGTATACATTATAATCGATGTTGAATTGGTTGCATTTACGGTAGAGGTTCTCCCGGGGGATACCGGAAATCCTGGCTGCTTTAGTAAAATTGCCAGCACTTTGATCCAGAAGCGCCATCAAATATGACCGTTCGAATTCTTCTTTGCTTTGTTGCCATGGGAGAGCGGTGGATACGGGCGGGATCCTACCAAGTCCTTTCTCCGGTATAATGGAATCAGGCAAATCCTCCGGCTGGATTATCGAATGCTCCGCCAGGATAACAGTATGTTCAATGGCATTGCGTAATTCGCGCACATTGCCTTTCCATAAATATGACATAAGGATTGACATGACCGCCGGAGATACCGTCAATTCATCCTTTTTATACTTGGTACAGAATTCTTTGACAAAGGAATTTGCCAGCAGTTTGATATCATCTTTGCGTTCACGCAGCGGCGGGATATTGAGATTGATGACATTTAACCGGTAATACAGGTCATCCCGAAAGAGTCCGAGTTCCACCTGTTCCTTGATATCCTTGTTGGAAGCGGCGATGACCCGAACATCGGTCCGAATGTCATTATCGCTGCCCACTTGACGGAATACTCCCGTTTCCAGTACCTTGAGTAATTTGACCTGGAAAGAAAGCGAGGTTTCGGTGATCTCATCCAGAAAGAGAGTTCCTCCATTTGCTTCCTGAAAATATCCGATCTTGTCCCGATAGGCATCCGTAAAGGCGCCGCGACGGTGACCAAAGAGCAAACTCTCCAACAGCGTCTCGGTCAAACTGCCGCAATTGACGGATACGAATTTTTGGTGTTTACGCAAACTATTACAATGGATCATTTCGGCAAAAACACCCTTACCTACGCCTGTCTCACCGGTGATCAGAACAAGGGTTTCCAATCTGGCGACCCTTTTTACCCGTTGCAGGATGCCTTGAATGGCGGGGCTATTACCGATGATCATATCGGTCTCCAGGTCACGCTGCACCAGTTCGGTCAGGCGTCGGTTTTCTTCGATCAGCCACTGCGTGCGCAGGATCTTTTCGACCATGATATTGACCAAATCCAATTTCCTGATCGGTTTGACGAGGAATTCCGAAGCACCCAGTTTCATTGCCGTCACGGCATCCTCGATCGTCGCTTGTCCGCTGATGGCGATCACCGCCACAAAAGGATATTGCTGTTTGATTTGCTCGATCAGATCAATGCCATGTTCTCCCGGCAGGATCATATCGATAATGGCGATGTGAAACCGGATCTTTTCCAAAAGGAGGCGTCCTTCTGCCAGGTTTTTGGCGGTAAGAACGGTATAGTCCTCACCCAATTGGGTTTTGAACATCTCCAGAGTTTCCACGCTATCATCAACGATCAGGATCCGAACATCCGTTTTGCTCGTCATATCATAGTATCCGCAGATTTGCTTTGATGACGGAATTGGTTTTCACTACGCTTAAACAATATAACGCACTTAACTTAATGTCACCGATACCGATGATCTGGGTCGGCTGTGACATCTTATCGGCAATCATCTGAATGGCTGGTTCCAAGCCCTTTCTGTCCCGGCATTCGATCTCCAGACAGGTGGTTTGTTGATTGGTGGCACATCTGATCTTCAATTCGATCAGGTCATCGGTCTCAATCCCCATGAAACAACTGATCAGGGATTCAAAGGTCAATGCCAGCAACAACGCAGAAGTATTGACCATAGTCGCCTGGCTCGCCGGCTCAAAATCTATCCTGCTGTGGTGTTTAAATTTCAGGTCATTGGACATAAAAGATATCTCTTCGTCCAACCATTTAACCAGGTCAAAATCCGTCTTACGGAGGACAGTTCGGTGTATTACGTTCTTATAAGACCTTTGCAGGATATCATCGATCTTGAGGGCGGCATCGTAGATCCTGCCCAAAATCTCGCACTCGGGATCCTGTTTCTGTTTTTTCTGGACATAACCCATCACCAGATTCAAGGGCGTATTGATATTGTGGATCAATCCCTCCAGAATGACCCGGAAGGAGGTCAGTTCGTTTCTGTATTGATCCGGGCTCTGAATCACTGCCTATGCCTGTATATCTCGAAACCAGTCCTGAAAATATGCATGGCTTTGCCCAGATCATCCCGATTCAGGACATAAGCAATGCGCAGTTCGTCTTCTCCCAAGCCCGGCGTCGCATAAAATCCATTCGCTGGCGCACACATCACGGTCTCGCCGTTTAATTGATAATCCTTCAATAGCCAGATGACAAAATCCTCGGCGTCTTTGACCGGAAGTTTGACCGTCACATAAAACGCACCCTGTGGCTTGCGGCAGATAACTCCCGGTATCTTGAGCACTTCTTCATAAACCAGATCCCGCCTGGCGCAATAATCCTCCCGGATACCCCGGATATAATCATCCGGTAGATAAACGCAGGCATTGGCGGCAAGTTGATCCACCGTCGGCGGACACAAGCGTGCCTGGGCAAACTTCAATACCGCTGCCATCAGTTCCTTGTTTTTGCTGACGATACAACCCACGCGCGCTCCGCAGGCACTATACCGCTTGGATATGCTATCCACCAGGATGCCATTGTGTTCCATGCCCGCCATATGCAAAACGCTGGTATGAACTGCCCCGTCATACACAAACTCACGATAAACCTCATCTGAGATCACATAAAGCCCATGCCGCAGAGCAAATTCACATACCGCCCGCATTTCCGCCGCGCTATAGACCGTCCCGGTCGGATTGCCGGGATTGCATAGCATGATCGCTTTGGTGCGGGGATTGATCAATCGCTCAAATTGTTCGATGCCAGGAAGGCAATAACCCGTCTCTGCATAGGTCGTGATCGGAACAAGTATAACCCCCGCCATTGTCGCGAATCCGTTGTAATTCGTATAAAACGGCTCCGGGACAATGATCTCGTCTCCTTCATTACAGGCGACCAACATCGCAAAAACAATGGCTTCCGATCCGGCGGTGGTGACGATAATATCGTCCTCACCGACCTCAATGCCGTGCTTGCCATAATATGTCACCAAACTTTTACGATACACGTCCAGTCCCTGGGAAGGACCATAAGCGATCACTTTCTCGTCATACTCATGATAAACCCTCATCATCTCCTGCGGCGTTTCGATATCCGGTTGTCCGATATTGAGATGATACACTCTGATCCCGCGTTTTTTGGCATCATTGGCATAAGGCATCAACTTGCGGATCGGCGATGCCTGAATCTCGATGGCTCGGCGTGACAATTCCATATTACTGTCCTCAGTCTGTTCTCCATTCCTTTGTTTTCAATGTGGACAAATTAGACAAGGAAAATCTCTCGGCGATAGCCGACGGCTTTCTCTAAAAATCAACTTTACAGGAGGTTAACTACGCTCAACTAATTCCTCACCACTCGAGATAGCGCCATCCACCTTATCCTATCGCTGTATCATTTCGCTTGACGCCATATTGCAGGATATGGCGAATATCATCAACTATGCTTATCAAATCCTTCTCATTGTTCCCGCTGAGCCATTGAGTAAGGATCATATCCATTGCTCCTACAATAAGATATGAAAAAGCAACGGGATCTACCAAGGTGATCGAGTCCTCAGCGATCGCCTCGCGGGTGAGTTCCTGCACAAATTCCAGATAGGCATTCATCGGATTGAATTCCGGATTGCGCTGGTAAAATTCCTCATTCTGGCGCACTTCCACGACCAGAAAGCGTGCCAGATAGGGCTCGTTCCAAAACATTTCCACGTGCCGGATAAAGAAATTATAAAGCCGTTCCATAGCCGATTCGGCAGGATCGCCGGCTGCCCGGATGCTCTCCAGTTTGGATGAAATGACCTCTCGCATGCAATGCAGCAACAAATCGTCCTTGCCCTTAAAATAGATATAAACCGTGCCGGTGGCTACCTTGGCGATCTGAGCGATCTCAGTGATCTTTGCCATCGTATAACCCTTGTGGGCAAAGACCCTGATCGCGGCATTCAGGATCCGTTGGCGCTTATCCACAATTACGTTTTTCACTTCGTTCTTTCGCTTTCTCATGTTCACTCTCATAGTTGAAATAACACCTCGCAGCCCTTAGTGACAAAAGGACCTTTTACGTCAATGTTTTTCTTTGTCCCCAGGTCTCCTCCTTGCTTGATAACCTTAGTATAACCTTAGTATAACCTTACG
>CAYZZE010000083.1:0-9797 GCA_964482845.1 uncultured Candidatus Cloacimonadota bacterium | reverse complement strand
TTACGACCGTAAGGTTATACTAAGGTTATACTAAGGTTATCAAGCAAGGAGGGAGGTAAGTCGATCCTCTGAATTGTTCATTGGTCTTACTTGTCTATACCACACCCTTGCCAACTCCGCCACCGCTTTTGTAATCCCCTTCTTTCCCACTCTCCATTTAACCTTGTAATGACGGTATGACCTGCCGTCTGATATCGGTTGGTATAGCGCGGGCAAAAATGCAGGCATCAGGAGACTAAGGTCGCTTTGCGTAACGCTACGGGAGTAACAAATGAAGTTTGTATTGACACATAAGCGGGTGTTTTATAAGCGGCTCGTGTATAGAAAATCAAGAAAAAAAGGGAGGATCGAATGTCCGATCAACTCGTTTACGGGAGTGTCAGTTCCCAGACAGCGATAGAACTGGAAGAGCGCAACGGCGCACATAACTATCATCCGCTACCGGTGGTTCTGGCAAAAGGCGAAGGCGTCTTTGTCTGGGATCCTGAAGGTAACCGCTATTATGACTTTTTGTCTGCTTACTCGGCAGTCAACCAAGGTCACTGTCATCCTCATATCATCAATGCTCTGATCGATCAGGCAAAGGAACTCACGCTCACATCCCGCGCTTTCTTTAATAATCGGCTTGGTGAGTATGAGAAGTTTATCACCGATTACTTTGACTATGATATGGTCTTGCCGATGAATACCGGCGTGGAAGGCGTGGAAACGGCGGTCAAACTTGCCCGCAAATGGGCTTATACAGTGAAAGGCGTGGAACAGAACAACGCTCTGGTCATATTCTGCGAAGGCAATTTCCATGGCAGAACAATGCTGGCGATATCGGCATCCACCGATCCGGATAGTTATGATGGATTCGGTCCTTTTCTCCCCGGCATCGTCAAGATCCCATACAACAATCCGCAAGTGCTCAACGAAGCATTGGAAAAACACGGCAAGAACGTAGCCGCTTTTGTCGTGGAACCGATCCAGGGAGAAGCTGGTGTTTATGTTCCCGATGAGGGTTATCTCAAGCAGTGTTATGACCTGTGTAAAAGCCATAATGTACTCTTTGTGGCCGATGAGGTGCAGACCGGTCTAGCGCGGACCGGCAAACTCTTGGCATGTGACTATGAACAGGTGCGCCCGGATATCCTGATCCTGGGCAAAGCATTGTCCGGTGGCGTGTTACCCGTCTCGGCGGTTCTTGCGGACAAAGAGATCATGCTTACGATCAAACCGGGACAGCATGGCTCCACCTTCGGCGGATTTCCACTTGCTTGCGTGGTCGCCCAGGCAGCGCTCGAAGTCATCCGCGATGAAAAACTCGCCGAACGTTCTTACGAACTGGGCATAGTCTTCCGTGAAGAACTCAATAAGATTGATCATCCGATGCTGAAACTCGTTCGTGGCAGAGGATTGCTCAATGCCATCGTAGTAGAACCGAAAAATGGGATCGAGGCATGGGATATCTGTATCAGGTTGAAAGACAAAGGTATCATCTGCAAACCGACCCACCGCTATATCATCCGCCTGGCACCTCCATTGGTCATCACCAAAGATCAACTGGTGGAAGCGGCACAGATCATCAAGAGTGTCTTTGACGAAATTAAAGTATAGAACCCATAAGGTCGCTGATGGAAGCGATCCAATGAATCAGGTCCCTGTTGGGATGCGACCCTGCGAATCGTTGACTGGAGTTCGTTTGATATGACAGATATTACTCGATCTGCCGAACGCACTCCAGTCACTTCTTTTGCTGCTGATTTTAGAAGTGGCTTTGCTGCCATCATCGGCAAACCCAATACGGGTAAATCGACCCTGATGAACCGTCTGGTTGGTGACAAGCTATCCATCACATCGCCCAAACCACAGACCACGCGCTATGCCATCAAAGGCATCCTGAACGATGAGCGTAGCCAGATCATCTTCGTCGATACTCCAGGTTATCTGAAGCCGCGCTATGAGATGCAGCGAAAGATGCTGGACAACATCACCCAGACCCTGAAAAATGTGGATCTGATCATGTTCCTCACGGAAATCGGGACTTTCCCCACTGATTATGACCGGGAAGTATTAAACCTCTTGAAGAGCATCAAAACACCACAGATAGCGGTGTTTAACAAAATTGACCGGATGGCGGGCTATGACCGGGGTCTGATCGATCAGCACCTTCCTCACTCCATTCAGAAGAGCGTCTTCATCTCTGCGCTTTATGGCGACAACATTGCTGAATTGACAGATCTTATCCGGCTTTACATTCCCTATCACGAGCCCTATTATGATGCCGATCAATTGTCCGACCTGCCGATGCGCTTCTTTGTCCAGGAGACGATCAGGGAATCGATCTTTCATCACTTTGATCAAGAGATCCCCTACGCTACAGCAGTGTTGGTGGAACGTTATAAGGAGGAAGCGGATAGCTCGGTGATCGATGCCGTCATCTGGATCGAAAGACCGAGCCAGAAACCGATCATTATCGGGAAAAATGGAGAGAATCTGAAAAGAATCAGGGAATATGCGGAAAAAGCACTTGCTCAATTCACCGGGATGCCTGTCCAGATCCACCTTTGGGTAAAGATCAAAGACAAATGGCGCAAACGAAACTCGGCATTGAAAGAACTCGGTTTTTACTGATCAGAAAGCGGCAACAAACAAATCTATTGACATAAATGCCAGAAATCAGGATGGGGATTAAAGTAGTTGATACGCAGACATTTTTTTCTTTTGAAATAACGTAAAAGTGAGATCTATGCACACCGATAGAACAGATGAACTGATGCTGGTGGTGGATATCGGGAATACAAATATCGTCTGCGGTATCTACATCGGGAAGACCATGGCGTGGCATGCCCGGCTGCAATCATCGAGCAAGCGGACAGCTGATGAATACTACTCGCTATTGGCATCTCTCTGGAACAATCATTACGATGTTTCCAGGATCGAATATGTAACCATGGCAAGCGTGGTTCCAGAACTTACCCGGATCTGGCAGCATCTTTTCCAGAAATATCTCCATGCGCAGGTGATGGAGATCAATGGCTATTCGCCTTTGGGACTGACCTTTCGGACAACTGATCCGGGTTTTATCGGCGCAGACCTGATAATAAATGCCTTTTCCGCTGTGCATAAGTACCGGACAAACTGCATCGTCTGCGATCTGGGCACTGCTACGACCATCCAGTTAGTCACTGCTTCCGGTGAGTTTTATGGCACCATCATCGCTCCCGGATTGCGCACCAGCGCCAGTTTTCTCTTTGAGAAGGCAGCGCTCTTGTCGGAGATTGAATTGACCATTCCCGGTTTTCTTTTGGGTACTAATACCCGGGATGCACTGTTATCGGGGATCGTCAGCGGTCATGCCCATATGATCCAAACCTTTATCATTAATATCCGCAATGAACATCCCGAATTGGCACCGATCACTGCCATCGCTACCGGTGGCATTACAGACCTGATCAAACCACTGACCCCAGCGCTGGATATCGTGGACAAGACCTTGACCCTGGATGGTCTGAACCTGGCGGGAACGATGCTGCAGGTAGAATAAGCGATTTATGGCCAAAAAGTCAGTTTCTCTGCTCTTCCTATTGCTCATCAGCGCATTGGCATGGAGCGCGGTCTTCAACCCCCGCCTGTATCTGCAGGGCTACCAACCGCTTGAACATAACCGGGTGAATGTATATAAGATTCATAAAGGACTGCATATCTATCGCTCCCGGCCATTAATGATCCCCGGCATCCTGCCTGAAACAAAGGAAAGGATCGACTTTGCGAACCGAAAAGTGATCATTGCCACAATGGTCGGCACCAGCAAGATCCATCCCGATGTGGTATTGTCCTTCGATAGTTATTTTGCGCGAATGCAATCTCGGGTATTCAAGCAATCCCTGCTCGCTCAAACTCGGATTCCGGCGCAGCAAACACAAGTCCAACGCACAGGTCTGATCAGCGAGATCACCATTGATCTGCCCAGTATCGCCATACCGCGTGCAATGCGGAGAGTGCTGGGTTCCAAAGCCGGACGTCTGAATCTGGATGGCACCCAAAAGATCACGATGCAGGCAGCAAGCATCAAACGAAAAAGGGTTCCGATATATGACACGACCGGTGGCAGCACCTTTGACCTCAAACTGGAACAAGAGACCAATCTTCGCCTTACCGGAACCATTGGCGAAAAGATCGCCGTGAATATGAAATATAATTCCAGCCAAGACGAGCAGTTCTTTGACCCGAACAACATTAATGTCAAATACACCGGCGACGAAGATGAGATCGTACAGAAGATCGAAGCAGGCAATATTGCCCTTTCGCTCGGCGGTTCGCGTTATATCAGTTATTCGACCAGTTCTCAGGGTTTGTTTGGCATCACCACAGCCCTCAAATACGGCGACCTGGACATCACCATGATCGCCAGCAAGGAAGAAGGCCAAAAAAACACCCAAACCTATCTGGGACTCAGTTTGGCTGATTCCACCATCTTTCGCAGCCGTGATTATACGCCCCGTACGAAGTATTTCCTCGCCGATCCCCATGACCTGCTGTCTCTATATACTTCAGAAGACGCCGGAAATCTGGTGCCTGCCGGATGGATCAATAACGCCATCAAGACCACTCCTGCCGGCGAATGGATCATAAAAAGTCCAAATTCGCTCCCCGCCAATGGCACTGTTCGCCTCTATCTTGATGATGCCAATGCCAGTAATAACGTTACCGCCGTGCCCGGTGACACGATCTTTTTCAGTCCGAATGACTTCTATGTCCCATACTTTGATGAATTGATCGAAGGAACGGACTTTGTAACTGATTACTCCAGCGGAACCATCACCGTCCTAAGGGCAATCGATCGTAGAACCACTCTGGCAGTCCGGTATGTCCGTCAGGATGGGGTGCCTGTGCCGATCAACAGCGATGTCCAAGATGGCATACTGCATGCCAAAGTGATCCGCAGACGCAATCAGGAATATGATCCCACTGATCCAAACAATGTGTGGCATTATCAGATGCGTAATGTCTATAACATGAACCGCACCAATATAAAGAGTGAGGGCTTCTCGATCCAAGTTTATACAGAAAACACCGATCGGACAAGGGATTATTATCTGCCGGACAACCTGGCCGTGCCGGGACTGCTCACATACAATGATTATTTACGCTTGGATAGCAATGGCGATGGTATCATTAATGGCGATGATGCCACGATCAATCTTGCCTCTGGCTTCATTTACTTCCCTTTCCTTGAGCCCTTCCGGCCGCTGGGTGATGAAGTGGTGTACGAACTGGAGAATGAATACGTAAGTTTTTTAGACATTGCTATGTTCATTGGGATCAAAGGCAAGATCGGCAGAGACGCCATCGACTTGGGACAGGGTGGCATCCTGAAGGGTAGTGTAAGGGTTAAGGTAAATGGTCAGAACCAACGTGAAAATATCGACTACATCGTGGATTACGATATGGGACGCATCACTTTTCTCACTCCCGCTGGTAAAGACCCCGATGCCAAGATCGAGATCGACTATGAATTTCGCTCCCTATTCAATGTTGCCAGTAAAACGATGGCTGGAGTTCGCACCAATTGGAATGTCACCGAGAACGCAAAACTCGGCGGGACTTTTATTTACCGCAGTGAGACCGTGGCTGACCGGCGACCCAAGGTGGGAAATGAGAATATCGAATTGATGATGGCAGATATTGATGGCAATTTGACATTCAAACCCAAGTTTCTCACCCGCTGTATCGATGCTCTGCCGTTGATCAAGACCACTACGGAATCCCGGTTGTCCTTATCAGGAGAGATCGCCTGGACTATACCTAACATCTATGGTGATCCAAGAGGCAAAAAGAATCATGCCTATATCGATGATATGGAAACCATCGTCAATCAGTATCCTTCAGGGGTGACCTATACTACCTGGGTCTTGGGTAGCAAACCATGGGGGGCTTCTCTCGCCAAAGGCAGATCGATCTGGTATAATCCCAAGAATATCCGTCGCGAACAGATCGAAGATCCAAATACTCTCACCGAAAGAGACAAGAAAGAACTCGTTACAGTACTTGCGCTCAAAGTTTTTCCCAATAACCTCGGTTTGCCTGGCTCCAATGTCCTCAGTTGGGGTGGAGTGATGAAGTATCTGGGTAACCAACTTGACTTTTCCAATATGAAGTATATCGAACTACTGGTAAAGGTCGAGGGACATCCCGGAGAGATACCTCCCAATCCCATACTCCACGTGGATCTGGGCGATATCAATGAAGACTTTTACACCGAATATGGCAGTCTGGGCGTCTTGAATACGGAGGATAAAAATCGTGATGGAGTGCTTACCCTTGACGAGGATGTAGGACTGGACGGCAATCCCTGGGGGCAACCCGGTCATGATCCAAACGACCGTGCCTCCAATGAAATGGATCAATATGGCGATTATCCCTGGATCAATGGAAGCGAAGGAAACCGCATCCTGGACACCGAGGATTTGGATGGTAATGGAGTACTCAACCATCTTGACCGTTATCTGAGTTATTCCATTGCCCTGCGCGACTCGCTATATCTCATAAACGTCAATCATGATGGCTGGAAGTTATACCGCATCCCGCTGAATGATCCCAGTGCCTTTGTAATGGTCAACAACTCCACTTCCGGTGTCCAGCCGAGTTTGAATAAGATCTCTTATGGGCGCATCTGGCTGGAAACCGACCATACTGCCAAAGTAATGATCGCACAAGCGGATATTGTCGGTATTAAATGGCAGGATTTTCATATCCG
Organism: uncultured Candidatus Cloacimonadota bacterium; assembly: GCA_964482845.1. Classification (GTDB taxonomy): domain Bacteria; phylum Cloacimonadota; class Cloacimonadia; order Cloacimonadales; family Cloacimonadaceae; genus VGPI01. The sequence continues at coordinate 3,055 of CAYZZE010000083.1, read as the reverse complement.
AACCGAGAGTGACCAAATTGTCCAGCCCGCCCAACTCGCCCTTCATGGCACCTCTTATCTTACCGGGGTAGTCAATAACCAAAGAAACCGGACACATTACACTTCGCCTCCTGGAACAATATATATTGAAGACCGTCGGGAATCATCGGAATCAGCCCTTACGCTATCGGTGACCAATCTTCAAGCCGGTCAAAAATGCTTGCTTCGTCAACGCCTTTTTGATCCCTACAATTTGCTCTCTTACGGAAAACTGAAATTTTGGGTATATCCCGAAGCCGCGGAAGGAATGCACCAAGTGCCGGATGAGTTACGCATCATCCTGAGATTGGGCGCTGACTCCTTAAATTACTACCAGATAGAGCAAATGGTCCAGGTAGTGCCGTATATGATAAAAATGGATCCGAATCGTTGGCTCGAATTCACTTTTGATCTGCAGGATCTGACTTCGTTGAAGGAGAACAGTCCTGGAACCGTTGCCGGTCAGATGCAGATAGGCGATGCGATATATTCTTATCGGAGAAATCCGACTCTGACCAACATCCGCGAGATCTATTTCGGCGTCTTCAATCCAGACCGGAATGTAAGAAGTCCGCAACAATTTAGCGGAACCATCTATTACAACGACCTGAGAGTGGCTGAGCCTTTTGAAGACATCGGCGTTGCCAGGAGGTTGACCTTCAATGCCGTTTTGGCTGACTTTATCACCTTGGATGCCGATTATGAGCATAAAAGCGAGAATTTTAATACTATCATCCAACGCGGGAGGATCAATACTTTTACTCAAACCACTTCCCTGAACCTGAACAACAAGTATTTCCTGCACAAGTTCTTCCCTCAGTCGTGGGGTCTGGATATGCCTTTGAATTTGAACCGGACATATTCCAAAGGCATTCCCCGGTTCAGAGCCAATTCTGACCTGTTGCGCACCAATATCACCGATCCGCTGGAAAAAGAACGCGAAAGCAACGAAAATCTCGTGTATGCCGCTGATATCGGTTTCAGTCAGCGCACCGCTCCCCGCAGCAAATGGTTGCTTTATACCATAAACCGCACCACACTCAGCGGAAGGATCGAAAGTGCCAATCGGCGAACACCCACTGCCGTTGATACTGTCCTCACCTGGCGCGGAACGATGAATTACAATCTATCCCTCCCCTCGGACAAAGTGAGTTTTCCCTTGATCGGCAGATATCGTTTCGGCTTCTTCCCCACGTCCTGGAGTAATAGCTTCACGATCAATTCCAACGAACCAAAGAGTTACAACTGGGAAAGGCGTGATAACGTCTTCGGCTGGCATCGACGGGCTTATACCGTTCGCAGTAAACAACTGACCACGGACAACAACATCAACTGGGGGATCACTTCCGACGTGACCGGCCTGATCAAGTTCAATACCAAACGTGACCTGCTCCACAGGGACTATATCCAAAACATCAATGTCGGCAAAGAAACGGAGTTTGTCCAAGACCTCGGTCTGAACTATAATCCAACGTATTTCCCAAATCTATTTAACTTCTCCTCCTCCACCGGCGCACGCTTTTCGGAGCTTCAGCGCAAATACGTTCAAAACACCCCCGATGGTCAAGTGGACGTTTTCCAGCGCGATGGCAATACCAATCGTAGTTTCCGCGCCAATCTCACTATGTTGAACACATCGCTATTCCGTTCCTGGTCTGAAGGCATTACCAACAGATCACGCGCCCGTTGGACGAGTATTCAGCAGGATAGGAAGGATGAACCAAAACCGGATGTAAAGAAGGACGAGAGCAAAAAAAGTGACTCCGGACCCAAGAGTGATTCTCAGAAGGACTGGGACGTCGGTAAAGAAGACGAGGATATGTTCTCCGATCCCGATCTGAAAGATGAGCCGGAAAAAGGAAATGACCAGGTGACTGGCATGAGCGGTAGCCCTGACAAAAAGGATGAGCCCACCTTTAGCGCCCCCATTCATGCCCGGATTCTGGCTTTTATGGCACGGATCAAGAACGTCAGCGTATCCTACCAGAACAGTTATGTCATGAATTATACCCGCCAGGATCAAAGGCCGCCTTTCGCATTTCAGATCGGCATACCGCATAGCGTGGAGAGCGGTTTCCTCGATTCCCGCAATAACGACAACACCATTTCGGTAAATTCCGGATTGACCATTTCCCGCTCCATCGATACCAACATCAATTTCTCCCATTCCCGTAATTTGAGATATGCCAGTGCCAGCAATCAATCAATATCCACCACTTTTCCCGATATCACACTCACCATCCTGGATATCGACCGCTGGCTGGGAATCACCAAATATGCAGTAAACACCCGCCTAAATACAGGATTCCAACATTCAGTGCGCCAGTCCGGAGACATCAACTGGACAAAGCCCAAACAACAGACAACTACCATATCGATGAATCCCGTGCTCGGAATCAATACCATGGTCATGAATGCCGTTACTACCAATATCAATTGGACTCTATCCCAAAGCGAAAACACCACCGATATGGAAACCTATATGATCTACCGCAACACCCTATCGCATGGATTGAATGCCAATCTCTCCTATTCATACCGCGAAGGACGCGGATTTACGATACCGTTTACAGGCAGAAAGATCCACATCCGCAATGAATTGACCTCCTCGCTGGCTATTCAATATGAAAAGAATTATGACACCACCATAGGAAGAGAAACCACGCAGGTCGATCGTGACCGCACCCGGCTCAATTTTGCTCCCAGCGCTGCCTACCAATTTGACCAGAATGTCCGGGGGGGACTAACCGGTGCTTATGAGATCGTGACCGATAAAAAACTCGATGATGGAACCCGCACTTTTCGTCTGGGAATATGGGTCGAATTGACTTTGTAAGACACCCGGCGGGATGAGTATCCCCATCGATACACCTGATTTTATACTCCAGTTTTGCTCCATGCCTCTCCCGATATCCAACCGAGCACTCGGGCGGATCTCGGGAAAAACCAGCGGAAAACTGACTTGATACTGGCGTTTTCGCACTTGTCCTCCTTGCTTGATAACCTTAGTATAACCTTAGTATAACCTTACGACCGT
>CAYZZE010000082.1:0-9805 GCA_964482845.1 uncultured Candidatus Cloacimonadota bacterium | reverse complement strand
TATGCCGGTGTAACTGACAAGCAGAAGCATGTGCAACAGACCGGCTATGCCGGTGTAACTGACAAGCAGAAGCATGTGCAACAGACCGGCTATGCCGGTGGAAATAAATTGATTCAATTTCATATAGTCACGAAATTGTAGATGAGTGAACTCCAACATGGGAGGATGATATGAATAGAACATGGATGATGGCAATGGTATTCCTGCTGCTGATCTCAGCATTGAGCGGGGATATTTTGACTGAAGTCAAATCGCTGCGTTCCTGGCTGACCGCGCCATTTTCCGCATCAGCGCTGGAGGCGGAGCGCGATGCCTTGATCGCTCAGCAAAGCAACATGGTCAAAGGCGAATTTGAGACCACGGCACAATTTGAGCAGCGCAAGAAGGATTCCACGGCAAGGATCGCTGCCATCCGGGCGGAATATGAGCAGAAGATCCGGGATGCGCGCAGTGCGTATGAGGCACGGAGCAACCGGATGCGGCAACGGATACAGGTACTGCTTGCCCAGACTCGCGAGACGGTGGAGCGGAGTTTTACCATCGGCGCTTATGATTCCGAAAGCCAGAAATATAAGGTGACGGTGGATGGCAAAACGGTGGATATCATCGTGCCTTTGGCGGTGGCGCCGCAGGTGCGGCCGGAGAGCGGAAGATACAAGCTTAGCGTGACCCGGCAATTGGATGAGGGTCTGCAGTATGTGATCCTGGAGGCGCGTTTGAGCGGACCGGCGGGGACATTTGCTTCGACCGGCACGGCACCGGGGATCAGCGCACCGGCGACCGTCGCCATTATCCCGCCCGACCTGCGGGCTTTGATCTCTTTCAGCGAGCCCTCGGGCAACAATATGCTGGATGCGGAGGAGACGGCGCAGGTAAAGATCACGGTGGAAAACAGCGGCAAGGGCAGCGCCTTTATGGTGGAGGCACGGCTTACGCTGAGCGGAGTGAGTGGCATCACCTTGCCCGTCACGGTCCATATCGGTGAGGTAAAAGCCGGGCAGAAAGCGGAACGGACGATTGAGCTGACCGGGGGACAGAATATTGCGACGGGTGAAGCGCTACTCAAGATCACCTTCGGCGAGCAGAACGGCTTTCAGCCGGATGACGTGACGCTGCGCTTCCCGGCGCGGGCACTGCAACCGCCGGAATTGGCGGTGGCGGACGTGGGCATCGTTGATGCCGACCGGAATGGAGTGATCACTCCCGGTGAAGCGGTGGCGGTTAAGGTGCGCGTCCAGAACCGGGGAAGAGGCGCTTCCCGCAAGACGGTGGCGGAAGTGGTTTTAGGGGCGGATGTCTTCCTCTATGGCGCCAGTACGCAACGCGAGTTTATCTTGGGCGATCTCCATCCCGGGCAATACAAAGACATAGAATTCAATATAGTTACCAATAAGAATGCGCAGGCGCTGAACCTGAGCGTCAATCTGCGCGAGGAGCGGAGTCAGTTCAACCGATTGGCACAGCCCTTGAATCTGGCATTCAACCGCCGGGAGCGGACAGCGGATCAGATGGTAATCACAGGCATTGATCAATGGGCACAGATCACCGATGCGCCGGCGCTTTCCATCGATATCGAGCAGGATATCCCCACCTTTGCCAAGCCGGATAAGAACCGCTATGGGATCATTATCGGCATTGAGCGTTATCAGCGGGTCTCACCGGTGCGTTATGCACGGCGGGATGCGCAGTTTATCTGTGAATACTTCATCAAAGTCTTGGGTATTCCGGCGAATAACATCTATGCGGTGAACGATGAGAAAGCCACTTTGGGTGAGATGCGCAAGATCTTTGATGCGCGGGGCTGGCTGCAGAGCAATGTGCGGGACAAGAACGCCGAACTTTATGTCTTCTATGCCGGGCATGGCGCACCGGCGACGGATGGCAGCAAGGCATTCCTCATCCCCTATGACGGTGATCCGAATTATCCCTCACAGACGGGTTATGAACTGGAGACGCTCTATGCCAATCTGGGAGCGCTGCCGGCAAAGCGGGTGCACGTATTCCTCGATGCCTGTTTCTCAGGCGCTGACCGTGACAATGAGATCCTCCTGGCAGGCGCGCGTCCGCCTACGCTGCGGGTGGCACAGCCCGCCGCCGGTGCCAAATTGACCGTCTTCAGCGCCTCGTCCGGCGCGCAGGTCTCCTCCGCCTATCCGGATATGCAGCACGGGCTCTTTTCCTATTTCCTGATGAAAGGCATGCGCGGCGAGGCAGACCTCAGTGGCGACAAAAAGATCACCATTGCCGAGATGGAGCAGTATCTGCAGGAGAATGTGCCCCATATCGCCCGCCGGATGGGACGTGAGCAGGATCCACAGGTCAACAGCGCCGACAAACAGGGCCTGCTCATCCAGATGAAATAAGAGGAGGTGGAGCAGGCGGATTCTGAGGCGGTTGTCCGAAACACACCGGGCATATGTCTGTCACAGGATGTGATTGTCCATAAAACGGCACGAAAACTGTGTTGTTATGCTATGTGATATTATCTGGAGATAGATATGCGTAGCCCTTTGGATAATGGACAAGACCGTTGAATAATCAGCAACACCGGATTTATCCGGTGTTGCTGATTATTCAACGGTCTTACCTTGAAGCGGAGCGGAATCCGCCCTCACAGTTACCCATGGGCACATTATCTGCCGAAGGTATCACTGCCGGATGACGGCGCTTCCTATCGCGGATGTGCGTCTGGCTACCGAGGAGCCAAGCATGGCGGTACGAGCACGGGCTATGGATTTGATCGGATGAGGACTGCAACCGGACTGAAATGACGTGGCCTATGCCACTATGGAATATGGAAATACAAAAGTGCAAGGATTTATTCATGGAATTTCGGAGACAAAAACGCATTTTTTCCTTGCCAGATTCTCAGACGTCCAGATAATGCCCCCAGCGTCATAGTGTGTTTATTTCAATTAGATAGACATAATTCAGGGAGGAATTATGAAGAAGACATTATTGTTCATCGTAATCTGCTTACTGGGGATCGGACTGATATCAGCCCAAACCACGGTGTTCAGTGATAATTTCTCAACCAATCAAAGTTCCGCCTGGACAACCGGCGGACAGATCGGATCCAGTGCTTTCTTTGTGGACCGTTCAGGAGTTGACTGGGGCGCCAGACGCCATACCAACGGTATCTTGGAATTGACTAATGATGCAAGTGCCGCAGGAAATGTTAATGGCTGGGTTTTTGCCCATACCTCCACAGCATCATTCAGTTCGCCGTACAATACCATTCTTTCATCCAATGCTGGTGTGGTGACATGGTATTTTAACATGAGGCAAATCAGGACTGATCCAGCAGGATTTGCTGCAGGTAACTATGGGGTTGCTTTCATCCTTGCGGGTTCTTCGACTACTGCTTGGAATGCCGGAACCGGTTATGCTGTCGTCTTGGGTCAAAGTTTAGCGACTGATCCAATCCGGCTGGCTAAATACGGCGCAGGATTATCTTCAGGATTAACGAATATCATAACAAGCAATACCTCCGGTTTGACCGATTTCGGTAATGAATATGTAAGTGTAAAAGTGACCTACGATCCAGTTGGTAACATATGGGAGCTCTTCCTTAGAAACGATGGTGCTTCAGCTTTTGCCGATCCCAGATCAGGAACTCTGACCTCACAAGGCACAGCAATAGATAACAGTTACGTGTCCACATCCTTGGGTCATCTGGGTTGCTATTGGCAGGGCTCCACTGCTGCTAACCAAGTAGCTTCCTTTGACAATATCACCGTTCTCGCCACTGAGCCCGCAGGCGGAGACCCTCTCATCTCAGTAGCCGGAATTCCCTTGGACAATTTTGGTGGCGTTCTGGTGGGAGCAGCATCCGCATCTCAGATTTACACAGTATCCGGATCGGATCTGGACGCCGGTATCGTGATCAGTGCGCCAATTGGATTTGAGATCTCTTTGAATGGGAGCAATTGGTATGTGGAACTCACTTTGACGCAATCGGGCGGAAATGTGGCAGAAACTGATGTTTACGTCCGGTTTGTGCCCGGAGCAGCGCAAGCATACTCGGGCAATATCTCTCACACCAGCACCAATGCTACCACTGTCAATGTTGGCGTTGCCGGTACCGGTCTGAAAGCCGAGCCGACCAATCACGCCACAAATTTCGCCGCCGGAGCAGGTGGCGATCCTTTGTATGATATCACAGTAACCTGGACGGATGCCACCGGTGGTGTGGTTCCAGATGGCTATCTGATCAAAGCCAGCACGGTTGGCTATGGCAGCATCGTCGATCCGGTCGATGGCACACCCGAGGCCGATGGAACATTCGTTCGTAACGTTGCCGCCGGCATCCAAACCCATACCTTCACCAATCTCAACAGCGGAACTACTCACTATTTCAAGATCTATCCCTATACTAACAGCGGGTCTTTTATCAACTATAAAACCGATGGCACGGTACCTGCTGCCAGCCATGCCACGGCTGAGGGTCCTAAAATTGTTGAAGTGGTAATGCCCCGGTATATGCAGGGCTTGAACGGCACAAACAACCAACGTATTCCCTGGGCAAGCCGCCTGACCCTGGAAAATCTGACCCCCGGCGCTACTTATCGATATTTTGGTATGTTTGTCCTCAGCACTGACAGCCCCACCACCAATGGTGCCGGTATCGGCTGGTTTGTTACCAGTGACGGTATTTTCAGCAGAAGTACTACATTGGGTATGACTACAGCCGGTCAATACGGCGAGTTTACCACAAATGCCAATGGTGACTTCACCGGCTGGTTCGTGGGTGAGCCATCCGGCAATGTCCGCTTTACTCCCGGTAACGAAGTGTATTATCGGATCATGCTCAATAACGGTGCCGGTGGTACCACTGTTACTTTACGCCTGACCACCGGGAATTCGATCCGGGTGATAAATTTTGGCAACACGGCAAATGTGAACCAAGGCACCTTCCTCTATGGTACCTCTTACGCCCCTCCCAAGAACTTCGTCTTTGTTTATGATAATGAACTTGGAACCGGCAGACCGATCTCAGGAACGGTTGTCGAGAGCGATGGCTTGGATCTGTCCGCTGTCACTCAGATATTGCCACGATACCGAAATAACGTTGATGGAATTAATGGCGCTTGGGGCGTGATAATACCCAATTCTACCGGCTCCAAGGGATTCTCCGGGATCAAGCGGGTGGAAAGCAGATTTTTATTGACCGGCCAGGTTCACAAATACTCGACCTCCGATGATGGCATCTGGCCCAGTGGAGCAAATACCGTTAATCCAACCGGCGGTGATACCTCCCCAATAGTGATGGATGAGACCGATGCACCCCTACCGGTCGTCCTTTCCTCTTTCACCGCCACGATCTCTGCCCAGAACTTCGTCCGCCTGCAATGGATCACTCAGTCCGAAACCAATTGTGCCGGTTACTACATCTATCGTGGCAGAAACGGCAATTTGAGCGAAGCGATCCGACTGGAAGGATTTGTCACGGCCTCCAATACTTCCCAACAACAAGTGTATATCTATGATGACCGGGAGATCTACGAAGACGGTACTTACTTGTATTGGCTGGAAAGCGTGGACTTCGACGGGATCACTTACTATCATGGACCGATCTCGATAAGTGTCACCTTCGGCGGAGATGACAATCCCACTCCGAATATCCCGCTGGTCAATGCACTGAACTCGGTCTTTCCCAATCCTTTCAATCCGAGTGCCTTCATCACTTACAGCATTGCCGCCCCCACGCAGGTGCAGATCAGCATCTTCAATTCCCGTGGTCAGTTGGTGAGAACCCTGCTTAAAGGGGACAAAGGCATCGGCAATCACCGCATCGAATGGAATGGCAAAGATGACAATGGCAACAACTGCTCCACCGGCATTTATTACATTCGTCTTACCGCCGGCAGAGACAGCTTTGTCCGCAAAGCCGTTCTCGTAAAATAACACATAAAACAGCAAATATACGTAAAACCCATCCCCAGCGGATGGGTTTTTCGTTTATATCCATCCGGCATTTTCCCCAAATGGGTCGGGTGGATTTTATCTCAGTTTGATCTCGAGATGCACCCGAGTACTCGGGAAGATCTCGGGAGAAAGGTGCCGGGAAGATGTTTGTCCGGATCAAGGGATAGGGGGGGGAGTATTTTTATGGACTGGAACATGACAGTGTCCGCCTGAGCGAATATTTTCTGCAGCCAGGAAAGTATGGGAAAAAAAAGATTGACGTTATCGTTGCAATAAAATACGCAGATAAAGGAAGATAATTTTCACTGCATTGGAGACATAGGTCTTCATCGCAAAGGAGAATACCATGAATAGAGTGATTTTACTGTTGTTGCTGGTGTCGGTCACCATGCTGGGAGCAGGGATCGATGACTTCTATACTTTCCAGGCAACCACGGGTATCTATACTGTTATCACTGGGACGCAGATTCCCTCCGTGGTTGGTGATGATGTGCTGTCGGGCGCGCTGAATATCGGCTTTACATTTCCCTATGGCGATCACATCTATACCCAGTTCAAGGTCTCATCCAATGGTTGGGTAGGTCTGGGTACGGCCTTGGATTGGAGCAACCTATCCAATCAACTTACTTCGACACAAACCTGCCCGGTGATCGCACCCCTCTGGGATGATCTGCACATGGGCTCGGGGAACGTGCAGTATCTGACGGCAGGCACCGCGCCAAACCGCATCCTGACCATCCAATACACCAATGCCCGCTGGTATTATTATGACCTGACCCAGTTCAATTTCCAGGTTAAATTATACGAGAACGGCAAGATCGAACTGATCTACGGCACGGGAACCGGTACGCCCTCCACTTCTTCGGCATCGATCGGGATCAATATGCTGCCCGGGGGAGTGAATTGGTTTTATAGCGTTACTCCCGGTACTCCCTCAACGGTCTCATCCACGGTGGAAAATGGTAATATCACCGCCTTCCCACCGCTGGGCAGGATCTTTAGTTTTCATCCCGTTATCCCTGTGGACAACGATCTGGCGGCGCTTAGTTTGACCGGGACATCGACCCCCACCCAGAATAACCCCACGAACTATACCATCACGGTCAGGAACCGGGGAGCCAATGCCCAAAGCACATATCAGGTCAAGTTGTTCAGGGAAGGTAACATAGAGATTGGCTCCGTTGCCGGTCCCCCCATAGGATCAGGTGAGATCGCTCAGGTCGTGATACCCTGGACACCGGCACAGACCGGTATGACCTTCCTCTATGGTAAAGTAGTGCTTGCTGGTGATCAGAATCCGATCAACGACCAGACGCAAAATCTGCCGGTAAACGTCCAACCGGCAGGAACCTTGGTGGTCACCATCGGATCCGGTAATCAATCGCATCGGGTACCCGTGGATATGTGGTGGCGGAATAGCTTGTTCCAAACAATATATTATCCTGCCGAGATCGGAATGGTCGGAACGATCACCGCTCTCCAGTTCTATAACAACTTTATCACCAATTTGCCACAGATGCCGACCAAGATCTGGCTCGGACTTACTACCGCCGATAACCTGAGTCAGGGCTGGATACCATCTACGCAGATGATCCAGGTCTTTGATGGTCTGGTTAATTATCCCTCCGGACAGAACACGATCACGATCCCGTTGCAGACACCATTCACTTATGCTGGCGGCAATCTATTGATGATGGTCAACCGTCCAATGGATACGACATATTATAACTCAATGGACAACTTCCAGGCACAGACGGTTGGAACAAACCGCTCCCGGCGGGTGCAGAGCGATACCGAGATATTCAATCCTGCTGCTCCGCCAACACCGCAGGCCTTCCAGTTATCGGGAACTTTCCCCAAGACAACGCTCTATATGACCCCTACCGGGCAGGAACCCGTATTCTTTGTCTCGCCCTCTTCGCATAATTATGGCCAGGTCTTGATGAATACGGGGCATAACAAGACCTTCAACATCTTCAATATGGGTGGCGGAACTCTGACGATCAATTCCATCACTCTGACCGGCAGCGATTTCTTCGCGATCCCGACGATGCCTGCTTTACCCGCGGCATTAACGACCGGACAATTCTTGCCGCTCGTGGTTCGTTACCAACCTACGGCAGCAGGCACTCATTCTGCCACTCTGACCATCACCGATAACCAGGGCACGGACAGGCATATCCGGATGTCCAGAAACCCCGGAGAGAGATTCGATCCCAGCCGCACTCCCCATACCCTTGCCTTGACCGGATCCGCCATAGACCCGACCATCTATAACCTGCCGTACAATCAGAACTTTGATGCAGCGACCGTCCCCAACCTGCCACTTGACTGGAGCAGTTATGTTCAATCTGTTGCCACGGGTGCCTTTGTCCGCACCGTTATTGCCCAATCCCAAACCCCGCCCAATAGTGCAGCGCTCTTCAATTCCACCGATACCGGTGCCCATTTGTATTTGATTGCGCCGCCACTGGTCAATACTATCCCGGCAAACACTATCCGGGTCAGGTTCCATGCCCGTGCCAGTACCGCCGGAGTACCAGTTTCCATCGGCGTTATGAGCAATTCTCAGGATCCGCTTACGTTTCAGCAGGTGGACCAAATGACGTTTACCACAACCTGGACGGAATATGTAGTCACCTTGGCAGGATACACCGGTGCTGGGGCATTCATTGCGTTCAGGCATGGACTGGGGGGCGCGAACAGGACAGTATTCATCGATAATGTCAATATCAATCTTACTCCCCAGCATGACCTTTCCGCCTTATCCGTAACTGGAAATACCACCCCCACCGTAGGCGTCGCTTCAAACTACACTGTCCAGGTTAGAAACTGGGGAACGGTGGAACAAAGTGACTATCAGGTGAAACTATACAGCCAGACCAATGTCGAACTTGCTTCCATCAATGGACCCCCTATCAATCCCGGTCAGACGCTACCGGTAGTGATCGCCTGGTCGCCTGCCACAGCCGGTGCTATGTCCATCTATGCCAAGACCATCCTGACGGGAGATCAGGTTCCCGATAATGACCAGTCACCACCGGTGAGCGTCAATGTCATGCCTGCCGGCATCTTTGCCGTCACCATCGGCAATGGTGGCGAGCAAGCACATATGCCCGTCGATATGTATTGGATGAATAGTTTGTTTGAAACGCTCTATTATCCCAATGAGATGGGCAATTTTACCGGCATGATCCTGGGCGTCCAGTTCTACAACAATTTCGTAACGTCACTCATGCAGAAGCCGACCAAGATCTGGTTGGGTACCACCACGCAGCAGAATCTGGCGAATGGATGGATACCTTCCACCCAATTGACTCAGGTCTTTGATGGCAATGTGAATTACCCCGCCGGTCAAAACAATATCGTGATCATGTTCCCGCAGCCATATATGTATCTCAATGGCGAAAACCTGGTGATGCTGGTCCACCGCCCGATGGATACGAATTACTTTAGTTACAGCGATGTCTTTGATTGCCAGACGGTTGGCACCAACCGCTCGCGAAAGGTTCAATCCGACTGGGATGTTTATAATCCTGCCAATCCTCCCGCTACAGCCACTATATCAGGACAGTTCCCCAAGACCACCCTACTGGTCATCCCCGGCGGTGTGGGACATATTCAAGGAACTGTCACCGGAACCGGAAACCAGCCCTTATCCGGTGTATCGGTCATCTTTGCCACCGGCGGATACCAGACGACTACCAATGCCCAGGGACAATTCGCCATCCAAAATGTCCTGCCCAATACTTATCAGATTACTTTCAGTAAATATGGCTACATCACTCACACCCAACAGGCGACCATCCTCGAGGATGAAACTCTCACGCTGAATGTCGCCATGCAACCGATGCCGACGGTGAATGTGACGGGTACG
>CAYZZE010000081.1:0-9924 GCA_964482845.1 uncultured Candidatus Cloacimonadota bacterium | reverse complement strand
AAACCACCTTTCTCCCGAGACAAAGCCGATTACTCGGAATGATCGCGGGAGTAAACTCACTTCCAATCAAATGCAATGATCAGGCAGGGGTTGCTTGAGGAACAATGCCCCCGCAAGTGCGGATAGTGAAGAGCACGCCCAAAATAGCGCTATATCAGCATTTTGCCTACTATCCCGTTTTTTCCTCGCCATCCAAAGGATGGTGATCCGGCATAGTCCAGGCCCCTCAATGGTCTTGCTCTTTCCGTTTTACTTCCGATTTTTGTTTACAATTATGCCCACGCGTAAAAGATTACCCTGATGGAGGTATTATGCTTGAACAGAATTATGAAAACGAACGGATGCCGCACCGTATTTATGAAGGCGACAGGGAAGAAGCGCCTGTGGTCTCGCTCGGTGAGTGGGTGGTGATCATCTTGATCTTGATGTTACCGATTATCAATCTGGTAATGCTTTTTATCTGGGCGATCGATAAGCAAGGCAATCCCAATCGCCGCAATTTTGCCCGTGCTTACCTGATCTATATCGGGATCGTAACACTATTAGCGGTTATGTTCATCGGGATGTTTACGGGATTGATGTTGCGTTTAGGGGAAATGGTCACGCCTCTGTGATCCTGATTGAATTTGACAGGAGAATGATATGAAATACTTGGATATAGCGATCGAGACCGCCTTGGCGCAGGATGCGGGATATGCCGATATCCGGATCCAGCGCGACACTTCACAGGTCATCTATCTATTGAACCGGAGCATCAAACACTCCGTCAATGATATCGAACACGGTTACGGCATCCGCGTCTTCAAGGACGGCGCCTGGGGCTTTGCCCACAGCAACCGGTTCGATGACAAGGCAGTCATGGATACGGCCCGGCGTGCCTGCGAGATAGCCGCGCTTTCGGCTCGGGTAAAAAAAGGAGCAGGTCTTACCCTGGCTCCGGAGCGCAGTTATATCGCTACCTACAGGACGCCGGTGGTCACAGATCCATTTGATGTCAGCCTGCGCGAAAAAGTGGATCTTATGCTGGAAGTGAACCGCACAATGCTCAGTTATGATGGCATCCGCCAAGCCGTATTCTATCTCATCATCCACAAATGTGAAAAACTCTTCGCCTCCACGCTCGGTACACGGCTGGATCTGACCACGCAGTTCATTGATCCGATGATCACAGCTACCGCGGTCTATGATGGCGACAGCCAGAGCCGCACCTTTGATGAAGGCGGCAGAGCCACGGGATGGGAATGGATCCAATCACTCGATCTGACCGATAAAGCAAAGCAGATCGCTGAGGAAGCATTGATCAAGGTCAAGGCGGAGACATTGGGTGAAGAACGGCGCCGTGCACTTATCCTCGATCCCAATCACCTGGGTCTAACGATGCACGAATCAATCGGCCATCCCACCGAACTTGACCGAGTCCTGGGTTGGGAAGCCGATTTTGCCGGCATCTCTTTCGCCACTCCCGAGAAATTGGGCAATTACCAGTATGGCTCACCAATCGTAAACTTCATGGGCGACAATACACTCGCCGAAGGTCTTGCCACCAATGCCTTTGACGACGATGGCGTGCCCGCTCAAAAATGGTATATCATCAAAGACGGCATTCTCAATGAATATGGCAGCACTCGCGATACCGCTTTCCAGATCGGACTCACCCACAGCCGCGGCTGCAACCGTGCCACCAGTTATTACAATATGCCGATCAACCGTATTCCAAATCTGTATCTCTTGCCTGGCACCAAACCGCTCACACCGGCGGAACTCATCGCCGATACCGATGACGGCGTCTATATCCAGGGACGGGGTAGTTTTTCCATCGACCAGCATCGCGTCAATTTCCAGTTCGGCGGTGATTTCTTTTGGGAGATAAAAGACGGCAAACTCGTCCGCCCTCTAAAAAAAGTGCTCTACAAATCATGCAATCCGGAGTTTTGGAATGCCTGCGACGCCATTTGCGACGAGCGATACTTCCGTCCTTTCGGCGTGATCAATTGCGGCAAGGGTCAACCTGGTCAAACCGGAAAAATGACACATGGCGCGGCACCCGCCAGATTCCGCAACATACGTGTGGGAGGTTCACAATGAATGCACAACAGATCATGGAATACATCAAAAAGCACTGCCAGGCGGACGATTGGACGATCACCATCAATGAAAAGGACAGCCACGAGACACGCTTCGCACAAAACGCCATTACCCAACACATTGCCGGGAACAATATCGAAGTTGCCCTGCAAGTCGCTTTCGACGATAAAACCGGCGTGGGAAACATCAATCAGACCGATGAGGAATCCTTGCGGCACCTGATCAGGACCGCCGAGACAATGGCAAAATTGAATCAGCCCGATCCTGAATTCATGCCTTCCTGCCCGGCGGCGGTATTGCCTGCGGTGGACAACCGTTCAGAAACCACCCTGGCGCTTTCGCCACCAGAGATGGTCGAGATCGTCAGACAATCCATATCGCGCGGCAAAAAACTGAATGCACAGGTCTCCGGCATGACCGAAAAACATTGGTTCCATGTGATCCAATGCACGGCAAATGGCTTTTTCGGCGAATATGACAAGACCGAATTTGGCCACTCCATCACGATGAAAAAGGATGCAGTGGAGACCAAAGTCGCATACTCCGGCAAGGATTATTCCCGCTTTGACCTGAACCACTGGCTGGACAAACTGGACAGTCAGTTTCATTCACTATCCGCACCACAAGTATTTGAACCCGGACGCATAGCCGTGATCCTGCGCCCGGCTGCCGCCCAGGAATTCTTTGGATACATGGCTTGGATGATGAGCCGCCGCTATGCCGACGAAGGTTTTACACCTTATACCGACAAGCTGGAAACTGATTTCTTTGGTTCAAACTTCAGCCTGAAATCCACACTCAAGGATGATGAACTTTGTACCTCTCCTTTCTATCACGGCGGAATCCCGTCTGTGGAGATTGATTGGGTAAAAAACGGCAAGTTGCTTGCTCTGGCGACAGACCGCTTTTGGGCAAAAAAGACCGGCAGCCAACCCAGTTCCATGTATAACACGTTCGTCCCCGGCGAAGGAATTGGCGAAGAAGACATGATGAAAAAAGCCGGAAGAGGCATCATCATCAATCACTTGTGGTATATCCGCTCGGTGGATATGAAAAGCGGGGAATTTACCGGTATGACCCGTGACGGTGTCCTATATTTTGAGGATGGGGCTATCCGCCATGCAGTCAATAACATGCGCTGGAATGAAATTCCCCACGAAGCCACCAGACGCATCCTTGCCAGCGGCATGCCAGCTCTGATTTCTCCGGATGTCAAAGTGCCGGCAATGCTCGTCAATGATTTCAATTTTGTGGATAAGACAAGTTTCTAAACAAATACATTGACAGAATGTGGCAGCGTTAATTTGTGGTGTCGCGATTTAACATTCCCGAGTCCATTCCTTATTTACCGACGGGGAAGACCTCAGATAGAATGTGAAAATCCCCTACAAAAATAAGGAGTAGACACATGGCCGACAGAAACTTAGTTTGCAAGGACTGCCAACGTGAATTCGTTTTCACCGACGGTGAACAAGAGTTCTACAAGGAGAAAGGTCTTCAGAACGAGCCCCAACGTTGCCCTGACTGCCGCAAGGAAAAGAAACGTCAGCGTTTTGGCAGAAACCGTTTTGGTCAAAACTGATAGTTTTGATAATCACTGACAGTTTCGCTCAGCCCCGTCTTTAATGGACGGGGCTTTTTCGTCCGCGCGACAAACAGACATCAATAACGCTCTTCGCTACAAATAAAATCAGGGAGTCCCACATGAAACAAAACATGATTGCGTTGATCCTTCTGCTCATGGCTTTGGTGGCGACCAAAGTAGAAGCCGAGTATATCTACGACCTCAGAGCATCAGCCGATCCCGAATTATACCGCGAGTTATACAACAAATCGCAAGCCAATATCCAATTCCTCCCCCCTGTTCTACGCAAAGAATACCGCAAATTACTCAAAAACCACCCTGATCTGCTGATGAATTTTCTTATCGCCTACGAACCCAGCGGCAAACTTGCCCAAGCAGAACCATCCGATATTCTTGGGAATTATCATGAGATCATCCTGCTTACCCGGCAGCGTCCGATGGACTACACCCTGAAGTTTTTCCTCTCCTATATCGCCAAACAGACCGTCACCGACGAGCGAATCAACCCATACCGCAAGATATTCCTTGATGATGGCCTGCGAGAACTGATGGCGGAAGCGGAAGATGATCTCGACCTATACCGAAGGGTGAGTTTGTGGTGTGTGGAACGCCTCAAGTTTCAGCCCACTTCAGGACGCGACCAGACGCCGCTTGATATCACCCAGCGCTCCCTGCTCGGACGTTGCGAGGAAATGCAGATCCTTTTTGTAGCCGCCTGCCGCACCGTGGGGATCCCCTCCCGTCCCGCCTCTGTTTCCTGGTGGGCACACATTGACAACAATCATGCCTGGGCAGAGGTCTTTCTTGATGGCAAATGGTATTACACCGGTGACATGGATACCGCCTACCATCCCAATCAAACATGGTTCAGCGGATTGGTGGACAAGACCGTGTTGGTTTTTGCCAGCGGCACGATGGCAGACGAAAGCGACGAGGTGCTCAATACCGATACCTATGGCTCCCTGATCAATTCCACCGTCCATTACAGCGAAGGTCGTGCGCGGATGCTGCGCTTCCGTTTCGTTGATGCGGAGATGAATCCCCTGCCCAAAACCGCTTTTGCTGTAATGGTCTATAACTGGGGACAATTGCGTCCATTGACTCATCTCCGTTCTGGCGAAGATGGAACTTATGGCATGCGCGTGGGACGCGGCGCCTTCTATATTTCAGCACTATACAAGAATGACAACGAACCGGAGATCAGGGCACTGCATCTGATCCCATCCTCCGATGATGCGGAAATTGACGTCACCATTGTTCTCAAAGACAGCCACTTCGACCCCCAAGATGTCCTCTTGGAGTATCCCGCCAATGAAGTTGACTGGAAACAGACGCCTCCGGAATGGACGCAAGCCGCAAATGCCGCCAAGGAAGGATGGCAAAGCCGCGTGGATGGATTTATGTCTGTCTCACCGCCCGATTTTGCTGATCCTTTGGATTCGCATTACACGGCCCTATTGCACAAATGCCGGATGAATCAGGCAGAATTCATCGCTTTTGCCCGTTCCAATTATCCTCTGGATAGCGACTTTATGGAGTTTATGGCTGATTTTGACGACAAATTCTTCTGGCAGGCGGATCGCAAACAGTGGGAAGCGCTTTACCGCTTCTATCTCTCGGTTAAAAGGATCATGCTTGATCTACCGCCCCGCGAGCAATATTACCTCCTGAGTCCCACCGTCCACTTTGAGGAATTGCCCCTGGCGTTCCGGAACAGAGGCAAGCCCGCTCTATATCCGGCATTCTTCAATGTCCGCGCCACAGAACCAACCGCTGCCATCCGCAAGGTGATCAATAAACTTAGCAAGAAACACAAGATCGATACGTCAAAAGCGCTGGACGGCCTGCTGTCGCTGGATACCGCTCTCAAGCAGAAATACCTTACGGGATACCAATACAAGATCCTGTGCGTTTCTGCGCTCCGAGCCAATGGCATCCCTGCTGACTATACCCGAATTCCGGATGTGATAAACATCTTCCTGGATGGCAAATGGCAATACTATGACGTCGTCCGGAATGATTTAATGCAGACAGCCGAAAAAAAAAGCGCAAAACGAAACATCATCCTCCACCTCACGGATGAATCTGGCGAAACGCTGCGCCCAACCGATGAACAGATAAATATGACCATGCTCAGAGGCGGGCAGTTCTTTCCGCTCAATCAACTATTCACCTATCGGGAGGATGGCGCTTTCCATGGCGAATTTGACGGCGAAAACCTCTATCTCCAGATCGGTTACCGTAGTTCGGACAGTTTGACAGGACTCCAGATCATTCCGATCGCAGCAGATGCTCCCGATCCCCTGAACCTGCACCTGACCCTCAGGCATTATCCCCGCCGCTGGAAAGATGCCGCGGACTGGATTCAGCCGCTTTTGAGCGAACTGGAAAACTATCAGGTCTCCATCTATGTGATCGGCAATTACAATACCGAAAATTGCATCAGGCTTGCCCAACGCCTGCAGGAAATGGACAAGACATTCCTCTGGCTCGGACATGAACCATATGACATGAAACTGATGCGCTATCTCGTCTCCGCCACATGGCAGGAATTGATCAGCGAACAGCCCGGCCTGGCTTATGCCACGCTTACCCTATTCCGTGACGCCAACGGAAAATGGCAAATGTATCAAGGCTTGTGGGAAAACCTGCCGCAGGAATAAGCATTTTGAACCCACCCGACGCTTGACGGAACTTGATCTCGCCTGCCAAATTCCTTTTCTTTGTAAATATAAAATGTACGAAAGGAATAATATTTGCACCATACCTATACACATTGACTGTGATTTTATTCACCTTAGATCATGGAGCAAATGGAGTAGTTTATTGATTGAATACATAAAGGCATAGGAGATTAGGATAATGAAAAAGGCCATGACAGTTTTCCTTCTGAGCATTGCACTCGGATATCTATTCGCCAATCCGCTGTGGGATGAAGCAACTCGCGTCCGCTCATCTGTAAACGTTGAATACACCGGCAGCAGTGCCTTGTGTGACGATGGCTCAAGGATCTTTGTCTGGTCGGATATGAGTAGCGGCAGCAGAGATATTTATGCCCAGCGCATCGACCACCTGGGAAACGCCGTATGGCGGCAACCGGTAGTGATTGACAGCAAGCCAGGGATTCAGGAATATCCGGTGATTGGCAGGGCTTCCAGTGGCAATTTCGTCATTGCCTGGATCGATTATTCTGTCAACCCATTGGGCGACGTTTATGCTAATAGGATCAGTCCCTATGGGGTGCTGTTATGGGGCGACGGAGGTATTGCTGTCACCAATCTTGACAGCCGTAAACAAAATATCCAGATTATTGCCAATAACCTGGACGTGGTCAGCATTCTTTGGGAAGATCAGCGTCTTGACAACTGGAACATCTATGGGCAGAAACTCAGTGCCTCCGGTAACAATCACTGGCAGGCAGGAGGACAGCAAATGACTTTCATGCCGACCAGAGAGTTCAGATTTCAAGCCATTCCCGACAACAACCAGGGTTTTATCATCGCTTATCACTATCTGATCAATAATCTAGACCGAGTAATGGTGATGCGTTACAACAGTTCCGGCTATATGATGTGGACGGTTCCACTGGTGGTTCATCCCGATATGATCGGTAGCAATCTTCAGAAGATCATCGCCTTTGACGCCAATAGTTACGCCATCCTCTGTCACGGTATCGATTCCGCTCACCAGATACATCTCATGCTACATAGGTTCAATAACAATGGCGAGATGATCTGGCAACAGCCGGTTCATATTATCACCTCTATTTCCTCCATTCAGATTGAGCAGGATGATCTCATTAAGGCGGCGGATAATTCTCTGATCATCAGTTTTCTAAAGCACCACGGCTATTCAAGCATGGAACTGAGAGCGCAAAAGGTATCGCCGGATGGATCGATCCTGTGGCAGCCCGGTGGCGTCCCGGTCTCCGGGATTATCCCCAATATCAATAGACATCTCCTTGCCACTGCTCCCGATGGCGGCTCTTTTATCGCATTCAATACCCGTGGCAACAACTACTACGACCCAATGTCGCTCTATATCCAACACTTGAACAACTCCGGGGCAAATAGTTATACTATTCCCGGTCTACTGCTTCAAACTCCTTCTGACGCCGCGGTTCCTCACACCATCAGTTCTTACGGTTCCTACGCCATGCTCACCTGGCACGGTCATCAAAATGGCGAATCCGGGATCTTCTGCCAGGTGCTGAATCCATCTTTACAGCCGATGCTTGAACCCAATGGACATCCCATCCACAAAGGTATCTGCGGCATTATCATCGATGAAGAATTCCTCGTTTTGCCGAGAACCATGGGCGCCTTTACACTCTACAAAGATCACCGTTTTCATACTCCCCGGCTCTATTATCAGATCGTGACCCATGATGGATCCACCACGCTTACTGATGATGGGGTGATGCTGGGTGAAATGAATGACAGCCATAGTTTTACTGCCGCCATAGATCCTAACGACAAGGTTGCCGTTATCTGGTCAACCAAAGAAGGAAACAACTACCTCCTGAGGGCTCAATTGATCGACGCCATGGGTAATATGCTCTGGGGAGAGGATGGGCTTGTATTAACCCAAAACCCTTATCCGATCACTAATCCGATGATCTCCTATGATGAGGGCGCTTTTTATCTGGGTTGGAATGAATGGTTACCGGATAACAATCCTATTCAGTATTTGAGAACCAAAGCACAAAAGATCCAAAATAATGCCGTCCAATGGGCGCAAAATGGCATCATTATCGGCTCTGAAGCCAATTCTGATCAAGTCCTAAAATGCCAGACCGGCAGGTATTATATCATGTCCGTTAATGATTATGATGATTATTGGATAACTCAGGTCAAAGCCATTCTCCTCGATCCTGACGGTAGTGTCTCCACCGGTTGGCAACCAAGCGGCGTCTATCTCAACCCTGATTCTCCTATCCAGTTCCTATTGAGACCAAAAGCGGTAAAAGCACCGGATGGCGTTTACATCGCTTGGAACAATATGAATAGTAATTATCTATATGATCTTCGTGCCCAAAAACTGTCACCTCTGGGCATAAACCTGTGGCAAGCCGGCGGGATCGTTATCAAAGAAAATGTCGATAACAATGATCTTAATGTGGTGTATGCCAATAACTCCGTCACTTTTGCCTGGCTTAATGATAGCAGTTATGATAATCCGGTCCCATATATCACGCTTGCCAGATACACCTCCACTGGAGATCAGGTCTGGGAGCAAGAATTGGTCCCGGACCAAAATGCGTTTTACAATCGAGGCATTGGGTTGCTTGCTTTTGATAATGGCGTTTATTTGTGCACTTTCACAAAATTCACCATGGCAGATCGCCATCGGGCTTTTTATGTCTATATCATGCCCGATGGAATCCCTGTGGGCGATATCAATGGCACGTGCATATCCAACCCTTTCAATGAAGCGCAATTCCTCAAACCGGTGATCGCCGGCGATCATGCCTACCTTGCCTGGACGGAGAACTATTATCGATCCATCAATCTCCCCTGGAAAAAAAGCCATCCCGTCGGAGTTGATCGCTGTCCTCACGATTGGGATTATGACTTTGTCGGGCTTTACCTGCAAAAACTGGATAACATCCCCGTCAACCTACCTGGAGATACCACCGCTCCTTCCCTAGTCTCACTGGCTCAGAATTATCCCAATCCATTTAATCCCATTACCAACATCAAGTATTCGCTTGATGAACCAGGTGCGGTTTCTCTTGAAATCTACAATATCAAAGGACAGCTTGTAAAGACACTGTTTCATGGTAATGCTGACAAAGGTGTTCACAGTGTCGCGTGGGATGGAATTGATCATTCCGGAAACCCATGCTCCAGTGGAGTATATTTCTATAAATTACGAACCAATAGCAGGACTTTGGTTCGTAAAATGTTAATGCTGAAATAGAATAAAGCGCAGGGAAGGGAGCACATCCCTTCCCTGCCTTTGAACACCAATCATGAAAACAAGATTTATAACGCTTTTATTGGCCTTTATAGGGCTGGTATCTATCGTGGAAGCTCTCACACGCACAGTAAATTTAGACGGTACTGGGCAATATACTACCATACAGTCTGCTATTAATGCATCTGCTTCAGGTGATACTGTTCTCGTCTATCCTGGTAGGTATTTAGAGAACATTGTAATCCAGACAAACAACCTTACTTTGATAAGCCAAGAATATTTTAATAATAATCCAGCTGACATTAATTCCACCGTTATTGATGGAAGACAGCTAT
>CAYZZE010000080.1:0-10154 GCA_964482845.1 uncultured Candidatus Cloacimonadota bacterium | reverse complement strand
GGGACGCATTTGATGTGCGTCCCATTGTGTTTGTAAGATGAAAGTATTAAGAAACATCAGATTTCCCGTCCAAGAACAAGACGGATTGGTGCAGGCAATAGCCCTGAAACTTTCTATACCCATATCGGATGTCCGGATCGAACGCATCCTCCGCAGGGCTATTGATACCCGCAAGAAGAACCAACCATTTTACGAATACGCCGTTTTGCTCGATGTGGATCGGTCAATAAAGAATCCAGACCTGATTCCCCATACTGAACTTTCCCCGGATTCCTATGAGCCCATAGCGCTTCATGATCCCAATCCATTCATCATTGGCATGGGTCCAGCGGGATTGTTTTGTGCGTTGGCACTGGTGGAGCAGGGATTAACGCCGTGGCTCTTTGATCAGGGTGACCGCATCGAACTCAGAAGTGATAGGGTTAGGCGGTTTTGGCAAACGGGAGAACTCGACCCAGACAGCAATGTTCAATACGGAGAAGGCGGCGCCGGTGCATTCTCGGATGGCAAATTGACCTGCCGCACCAGAGACCCCGCAACGGACGTTGTTTTTGCCATATTGGTCAAATTTGGCGCACCGGCGAGCATAGGATATGATGCTTATCCTCATCTTGGCACTGATGGCATCAGGCAAATCGTAAGAGAGATCCGAGCATACCTGTTGGATAGAGGATGCAAGTTTTTTTACCGGAGCAAATTGACCGATATCACAATACACTGCGGCCAGATAAAAAGAGTCACGATCAACAATGAGAATTACTCTCCCGAAGTGATGTTCTTGGCGGTGGGAAATAGCGCCCGCTCAATTTGGAACCTCCTCGAACACAACCAGATCTTGATGGAAGCCAAGCCATTTGCCTTGGGATTCCGGATCGAACATCCCCAGGACTACCTCAACCGCGTGGTTTACGGTTCGGAGCACTGGTCGGAGATCCTGGGAGCCGCAACATATCGCTTAACGGACAAGTCCAGTGGAAGTTATACATTTTGTATGTGTCCGGGGGGCGAAGTCATTGCTGCTGCCAGTTCCGCAGGAAGATGTGTCACCAATGGCATGAGTTATAGCAGGAGGAACGGCCGTTATGGCAATAGCGCTATCGTTACTCAGATTTCCAATCTTCAATTTGGGGCAGGATTATATCGCGGTGTTGATTTTCAGCAACATATTGAACAAAGCGCCTACAGCAAAGGATTTGCCACCACCGTCCAGCGAGCGCATGACTATCTCCATGGAAATATGACAAGAGCAGCATTGACAACCACTTACAAGCCACAAACGCAACCTGACGATCTGAACCGATTGTTCCCCCCCGAGATCAATTTTTCATTAAAAAGTGCTTTACAGAAGTTTGACCAAATCTTCCCTGGGCTGATCAGTGAAGGGACGGTTATTGCGCCTGAGACCAGAACTTCATCGCCGATAAGAATATTGAGGGATCAAAACGCTGCAAGATCCGTGTCTTGTGTCAATCTGTATCCGATCGGTGAGGGGAGTGGATATGCCGGCGGGATAATCAGCAGTGCTGCAGATGGTTACCGGATCGGTAGACGCTGCATCAAGACAACAGAAGTATGACATAGGAAATGACAATGATAAAAATATTGGTGATTGAAGACGACAGCAGTTTCCGGGTGGTGTTGGTTCAGATGCTTGAAAGAGCAGGGTTTGAGGTATGCTTTGCGGAGGATGGCATTCAAGCGATGAATATCTGTGGTTCTTTTTCTCCAGATCTGGTATTGACGGATATCATCATGCCCGATAAAGAAGGATTGGAGACCATTCAGGAGTTATTGTCGCTGAATCCCGGGATCAAGATCATTGCAATGTCCGGTGGCGGAAGATTCGGTCCGGAGAGTTATCTGCCTCTGGCTGAGAAACTGGGAGCCAGAAAGACCCTACAAAAGCCATTTATGCGGGAAGAATTGCTCTGTGCTATCAAAGAAGTATTGGAAAACGAATAGGAAAATTTCACCGATCTTCCTCTTCATTCAACATGGCGTTATTACTATCTTACAGACCGCATAAAAAGAGTTTGTTCCAGACAGACCGCTTCGGCGTCCTCTCATTCTCCTTCAACCTCTACCAACTCTTGACTACAGTTTCCTTGCTTGATAACCTTAGTATAACCTTAGTATAACCTTACGGCCGTAAGGTTATACTAAGGTTATGGAGCAGGGAGAACTAAGGCGGCACACCGGACCGATTGCATTCAAACCTTCTTAGGACCGTTGAACAAATCGCAGTGTATGACTCTACGATTATGCACAAACTGTCTGTCAGCCAAAATCCGGTACCGTTACAACCAGCGCCGGTGTGAGTGATGATCTTCTTTTTTACGTGCCCGACTTCGGTGATTCCAGTTTGTGCAGCGCTCTTATTCAGTATATTCATGGTCAGGATTGTACCGTTCCGGAGTCACTTTGACCGGTGATCAATGGACCGGGCAAGAGTATCTCAGAACTAATCTATTGACATATCAGGGGAACCTTTTAGACTGGTTCGACAGAAATATTCACATTAAGGAGCAACTGAAATGGATGGAAAACAACACTATTTGGAAGCAGCGAAGCGTGCTCAGGCGTGGCATCAGGAATATCGCAACAAGGTGCGCAAGTGTAATTTTGATACCATCGCTGTACATGGTCTCTATTCGATGCAGGAGGCATTGGACTTTAATCAGGGCTCGATCATCGAACCGCTTTATAATTCATCATCCCAGACCTTTCGCGATTCGGATGAGATGGAACTGGCATTGGGCTATCAGATCCCAACTTGGTGTTACACCCGCATTGCAAATCCCAGCATGTATTATCTCGAAGGTCTACTGGCTCTCTTGGAAGAATACAAAACCGGCGTGGAAGCATCATGTCTGGCGACGACTTCCGGCATGGCAGCGATTAGAACGGCAGTCGAAGAATTTTTACATCCCGATCCCAGGGATCCCGGTCGTCCGATCAACTTTGTGGCGACCGCCCAGGTCTATGGTGGCACTTACCAATTGTTTTCCGTGCGTGAGAACGACGAGGCAAAATGCGAATGGCGCAAGGTGATCAATTCTGCGGATATCAATGAATGGGAATCGCTGATCGACGAAAATACGCGTTTTTTGTATGGCGAGATGCCGAGCAATCCGACTCTGGGGTTCTTTGATCTGGAAAAAGTGGCTGTTCTGGCTCATAAATATGGCATTCCCTTTATCGTGGATTCGACAGTGGCGACTCCGGCACTGATGCGCCCGTTGGCTCATGGCGCCGATATCGTCGTTCAATCGGTCACCAAATCACTTACCACCAGCGGGTTTGGTATTGCCGGCGCGATCATTGCACGTAAGAATCTGGTAACCAAGGTCGATAACGATGCGCTCAAAGCGGATTTTTGCACCTATCTGAAGTTGTTGCCGGCACGGGATTACGGTCCCAATCTGTCCCCTCAGATGTGCACGCTGATTATCAATGATATCCGCACTCTGCGTTCCAAGATGGATCTGATGTCGCGCAATACGATGAAAGTGGCTCAATTCTTGGAACAGCATAAGCATATCGGTAAAGTGAATTACTTGGGACTGGAATCACATCCCCTGCACCCGATCGCCAGCAAATACATGTATCTGGTTGATGCTGAACAGGATGATATTTATCAAAAGCCGGTCAACCGCTATGGGCATTTGATGTCCTTTGAGGTCAAAGGCGGAGCGGATAGCGCTCGGATGGTCTTTGATGGATTCCAGCGAATCTGGCGCGCCACCGATCTTGGCCGGATCAAGTCTGTGGCTACGATCCCCGCTATCTCCACCCATTCCCAACAAGGCGAGGAAGGGCGCAAAGCTGCTGCCATTCCTCCCAATCTGATCCGCTTGAGTGTCGGCGCGGAGCACCCGGATGATATCATCCGGGATCTGGACGAGGCATTGGCAACGCTTGACGGGAAAGCGATCAAATCTGATTCTCCTGACTATTCTGCTGGTGGAGCATCCTCAGCCCGTCTGCGTAAATGATTCCGAAAGGGAGAGTTTGATGCGATATTATTCAACCAATCTCAAAGCGCCTAAGGTGGACTTTCCGACCGCTCTCCTGAAAGGTCTGGCGGATGATCGTGGGCTATATATGCCGGAAGAAATCCCGCAATTCACACCTGACGAGATGAAAGCGATGAAAACGATGGATTATCCCTGTCTGGCTTTTACCATACTGAATAAGTTTCTGACAGATGATATTCCGGCAGAGGAATTGCGCCGTTTGGTGGATGATGCTTATGATTATTCAGTTCCGCTGGAACCGGTGAAACGCCGGATGTATGTCATGCGTCTGGATCAGGGACCCACTGCTTCGTTCAAGGATTTTGCCGCTCGGATGATGGGGCGTTTGATGCAGTATTATCTGACCCGGGAACAGCGACGATTGCTGATCCTGACGGCTACCTCCGGTGACACTGGATCCGCCATTGCCAATGCCTTTTTCGGTCTGGACAATATCCAGGCCTTGGTGCTATTCCCCGAAAATGAAGTCACGGCAAGACAACGGAAGCAGATGACCACTCTCGGCAAGAATGTCAGAATCGTGGCAGTTGATGGTAAATTTGACGATTGTCAAGCGCTGGTCAAGCGTGCTTTTGCCGATCCTGCCTTAAAACACCTCGATCTTTCCTCCGCAAATTCCATCAATATCGGTCGTCTTTTGCCGCAGAGCGTATATTATTTCTGGGCTTATTCCCAATTGGCGGAATATCCGGAACCGGCGATTTTCAGCGTTCCATCCGGCAATTTTGGTGACCTGATGGGTGGTTTGATCGCTCGGGAAATGGGACTGCCAGTATCTCGTTTTATAGTGGCAACCAATGAGAACGATGAATTTCCTCGCTACCTCGCCAGCGGTGAATACGAGATCATCGCACCCTCACGAAATTGCATCTCCAGCGCAATGAACGTCGGTCATCCCAGCAACGTGGCTCGGTTGATCGCATTATACGGCGGAATAATGGATGAGACCGGCCATATTCATCAGGAACCGGAGATGAAAAGAATGCGTAATGAACTCTGGAGCATCAGTATCAATGATGCCCAGACCAGGCATACCATAATTCATGCCTGGAATGAAGACAATTTACTTCTTGAACCGCATGGCGCAGTTGGCTGGGCTGGTTTGATGGAATACCTGGAACAACATCCGGAAGATTCCTGTCGCCTTTGTGTGTCATTGGAGACGGCTCATCCTGCCAAGTTTCCTGAAGAGATACAAAAACTGCTTGGCTTTGATCCATCACTGCCGCCTTCGCTGCAGGGTCTGGAAGATAAGCAGGAATTCGTCCGGAAGATGGATACGGATTATCAGACTTTTGTCCGCCTTGTGAAGGAGTACTACGAATGAAAGCGATAATTATTCTCGGTGACGGAATGGCGGATTATCCGATTCCGTCCCTGGGCGGAAAAACGCCCCTGCAGGCAGCCCATAAACCACATATGGATAAACTTGCCGCTCTGGGTAAAAATGGACTTTTCAAGACCGTGCCGGATGATATGCCTCCCGGTTCGGAAGTAGCAAATCTGGCCGTGCTGGGATATGACGTGCGTTCCGTCTATCAAGGGCGAGGGGTTTTGGAAGGTGCAGCCATGGGTGTTAAGATCACCGAGGACGACCTCGCCATGCGCTGTAATCTCATCTGCTTGCAAGACGGTAAGATAAAGAATCATTCTGCTGGTCATATCCCCACCGAAGAAGCACATATCCTGATCGATCTGCTGAACCGTGAATTCGGCTCCAAAGAGTTATCATTCCATCATGGCGTCAGTTACAGGCATCTATTGCTGCTGAAGAA
This sequence comes from uncultured Candidatus Cloacimonadota bacterium, assembly GCA_964482845.1. Taxonomy (GTDB): domain Bacteria; phylum Cloacimonadota; class Cloacimonadia; order Cloacimonadales; family Cloacimonadaceae; genus VGPI01. The sequence continues at coordinate 4,342 of CAYZZE010000080.1, read as the reverse complement.
CGGCTCTCCCGAAGTGGATTTGACGCCGCCTCATGATGTTCCGGGAGCGCCTTGGAAGGATGTACTGCCCAGGGCTAAGAGCGAGGAAGGCAGAGTTACAGCGGATATCCTGACCGATCTGATCGTAAGATCGCATGCGGTTTTAAGCGGGCATCCTGTTAATAGGATGCGTATCGCTCATGGCAAAGACCCGGCCAATTCCATTTGGTTCTGGTCTGCAGGAAAACGTCCTCAAATGCAGACCTTTATGGAACTCTATGGTAAAAGCGGAGCAGTTATCTCGGCAGTGGATCTTTTGCATGGTATTGGCGTCTATGCCGGATTCAAGAATCTATACGTGGAGGGTGCTACAGGGCTTTATGACACTAATTATGAGGGCAAAGTGGAAGCGGCATTGGACGCCATCGCCAAGGTCGATGTCGTTTATCTGCATATAGAAGCCCCCGATGAAGCAGGCCATGATGGAGATGTGGCTCTCAAGATCAAATGCATTGAAGCCATTGACCAGCGCGTGCTAAAGCCAATTCTGGAACAAGTAGAAAAGATGGACGAACCGGTCGCTCTGGCACTGTTGCCCGATCATCCCACCCCTTGCGAGATCCGTACCCACGTTCATGATCCGGTACCTTTTGTAATCTACAAGCCCAATGCAGCCGCCGATCTTGTCCAGAAATATGATGAAAAAAGCGCGGAGGCGGGAGCTTACGGATTGATAACCAACGGGGATTTTATCCGGTTACTGCTCAATGATTGATGCAGGTGAACCCGGAAACCCCGGGCTTACTCATTTCTGGTATCCATTGTGCCATCATAGCGCAGCAGCAATTGACAAATCGAGTCCTGCCAGTCCCTGATGGCAACAGCGCTTTTGTAGCCACGACACATAATCACAAAGACATACAGCCGTTCATCGGCGGCACGCAGGTAACCGGCAAGGGTATTCACTCCGGTCAAAGATCCCGTTTTGGCATGGATACGGCCTCGGATGCTCTCTTGATTCAAGCGGTTTTTCAGGGTGCCATCGATCCCATTGACAGCCTGGGCATTGTAAAACTGCTCAAACCATGGTTGACCGTGGCACCATACGAGCAATTGTCTGATATGTTTTGCGCTCACCTGGTTTTTCCGTGAGAGGCCGCTACCATCGGCGATGGTGATTTTTTCGGGATCGATCCCGATGTTTTTGAGCGTCTTTTTCACGTAGGAGATACCATCTTTGGCGTCCTTGCCAAACTGATGAAGAAGCATCTCTGACATCATATTGGAACTGTCCTTGAGCAGGAAACGCAGGATGTGGATTAGTTCCACCGATTCATAGTCAAACAGATGCTGCATGACCACTCTGTCGGGTTTTGTATTGTCCACTCCGTGTTTTCCGCTGAAGTATAGTCCCTTCCCGGCAAAGGCATCTCTAAGCATCGAGACAGCAAAATCCACCGGATCGCTGACACTGGCACGAACCGTGCGCTGTGTTCCCATCGGCATTGTGCCTTGGATCAGCCGGCGGTGTGAGACATCGGTGAACTTGATAACGATATTGCGCATGGTCTGAGCGGGGGCGGATGTCAAGCGATTCTCCAAGGTGAGGTAAGAATAGCCGAAGCGGGGAGTGATCCTGACCAGAGAATTGAGTGTATCAGGAGCGATGAGATCGAACCCGATGGCATTCTCATTGAAGGAAAAGGGCGAGATCGGAGCGGCATAGCCATAGGGTTCATCATCCTTTTTCCATCCGTCTCCCCGTCTTTGAAAACCAAACTTCCCGGTATTGACGATCATTTTGCCCTCGATCCGTCCTATCCCTCGTGCCTTCAACGAATCCGCCCACTGTTCAAAGATGATGTGCCCGCCTTCGGGATGGATGCTTTCCGACCAACTTGGATCGCCATCGGCAATGATGACCAGATCGCCATATAAGACGCTATCTCTGATCTCTCCCCGATATCCGAGGCGAGTCTGGAAACGGTGATCCAGTCCCCAACGTTGAATGGCGGCAACAGCGGTCATTAGTTTTTGCAGTGAAGCCGGTATCATTCGGCGCGATGCATTATGCTCAAAAAGCGACTGATCACCCTTCACCGGATAAATGCTCAGCGAGATCTTAGCGCCATGAACTGTTTCGTGACGCAGTAAGGCATCCAGTTCCTGCTTCAGTGCGTCCTTGCCGATCCAGTCGGCAGCGGTGGCATTCAGTCCCGCAAACAGCATTGTAACCAGCGCAATAGATATCAGATACCTGCCAATGCCGGCAAGCCAAAAAGTTTGATCGAACTTATGTTTAATCATCATGGGGGATAAGATCTGCATCAAGCGCAATCTGGCAATGATTATTTTGTCGTCGGCACGCGAGGATAAATTGAATTTGTGCTTGACAAAAAACGGCGTATATTAGGATTAGCACTCGATTGTTTTGACTGCTAAAACACTAACAACAAACTAAAGAATAAGAACATGGAGGTTAACTAACATGGCAAAACAAATGCAATTTGCACATGAGGCACGCACTTCGCTGAAGAAGGGCGTGGACAAACTTGCCGATGCCGTCAAAGTGACGCTCGGACCCAAGGGCAGAAATGTCGTTCTGGACAAGAAATTCGGCTCTCCCACCATCACCAATGACGGCGTGACCATAGCCAAAGAGATCGAATTGGAAGATCAATTTGAGAATATGGGAGCCCAACTTTGCAAGGAAGTGGCGGAAAAGACCCACGACGTCGCCGGAGACGGCACCACCACTGCCACCTTGCTGGCACAGGCGATCATCGAGGAAGGCATGAAACACGTGACCGCCGGGGTCAATCCGATGTTTCTCAAGCGCGGTTTGGAAAAGGCAGCCCGGATCATCGTGGACAAGATCCACGAATTTAGCACTCCGATCAAGAACAGCGAGGAAGTAGCCCAGATCGCCACGATCTCTGCCAATAACGATCCCGAGATTGGCATACTCATCGCCGAAGCGATGGATTCCGTCGGCAAGGAAGGCATCATCAACATCGAAGAGGCAAAATCCATCGACACGGGACTGGAGAAAGTGGAAGGCATGCAATTTGACCGAGGCTACATTTCGCCATATTTTGTGACCAATGCCGACAAGATGATCGCCGAATTGGAAGACCCTTTCATTCTCATCCACGACAAGAAGATCAGTGTTCTCAAGGACGTTCTGCCTGTCTTGCAGGAGATCGCCCAGCACGGCAAGCCCCTGATGATTATCGCTGAAGATATCGAAGGTGAAGCGCTGGCTACCCTCGTGGTCAATAAACTGCGCGGCGTGCTCAATGTCTGCGCGGTCAAAGCCCCTGGTTTTGGCGACCGTCGCAAAGCAATGCTCGAAGATATCGCTATCCTTACAGGCGCCACCGTCATCTCTGAGGAGATGGGTCGTCGCCTTGATTCCTGCACCCTATCCGACCTTGGTCGCGCCAAGAAGATCATCGTGGAAAAAGAAAACACTACGATCCGCGAAGGAGCCGGAATCGCCGATATGATCGCCGGGAGAGTCAAACAGATCAAAGCCCAGATCGAAGAAACCACCTCCGATTATGACAAGGAAAAACTGCAGGAACGCTTGGCAAAACTCTCCAGCGGCGTTGCCGTTATCCGCATAGGTGCCGCCACCGAGACCGAAATGAAGGAAAAGAAAGCCCGCGTGGAAGATGCTCTGCATGCCACCCGCGCCGCGGTCCAGGAAGGCATTGTTCCCGGCGGTGGAGTTACCCTCATCCGTGCCGCCAAAACGCTGAGAGAGGTCAAAGGCCTGATCCATGAGGAAAAGGTCGCCTTTGAGATCTTGGCAAAAGCTCTGGAAAAACCTGCCTATCAGATCGCTGCCAATGCCGGTGCCGAAGGCGCCGTCATCGTCGAAAAACTCAAGACCTATAAAGACATCCACATGGGTTATGATGCTGCTGTCGGAAGTTTTACGGACCTCTTCAAAGCAGGCGTCATCGATCCTGCCAAGGTTGTCCGCAGCGCTGTGCAAAACGCTTCATCCATTGCGGGTCTCTTTCTTACCACCGAGTGTATCGTCACCGATATCAAGGAAAAGGAAGCACCCGTTCCCATGCCCAATCCCGGCATGGGCGGAATGTATTGATCCACATAATCCCCATAGTAATGAATCAAATAGCCCGATGCTTTGCGTCGGGCTTCTCTCTTTCAGGGCTGTATTGACCCCAGAGATTTTCTGCCTTCGCACAATCTCATGTCAAATTGGGCATCAAGCGTCTTACCGAAGAACATAAGCGCAACTGCCATATCAGCCGGATTATTGCCTCTTCCTTGCTTAATAACCTTAGTATAACCTTAGTATAACCTTACGACCGTAAGGTTATACTAAGGT
>CAYZZE010000079.1:0-10197 GCA_964482845.1 uncultured Candidatus Cloacimonadota bacterium | reverse complement strand
TCGCCCCTGCGGGGCTATTTTTGTGTCGCCCCTGTTTGTGTCGCCCCTGCGGGGCTATTTTTGTGTCGCCCAACAAGTCAAGCATAAATTTGTTTGTGTCGCCCCTGCGGGGCTTGTTTGTGTCGCTTCGCCGGAGCAGAGGAATTGGTGCCCGTTAATACCGTGAGCTTGACAGCAAAGAGCATTATCAATAATGTGTAAAGAAGCGGTGGTGATACGCGGTCAGACAGGGTTATCATCAATAAATTTAACAAGATAGGAGATAGAAGCGCGCGGATGCGGTTTAAGAATTTCAGCCCAGTGGAGGGTCAGACAGCGGTCTTGCTTTTATGGGCAGCGCTGTTTAATGGCGTAGTGGTAAGTTTGGTACAGACGCAGGACATCATAGCGCGGAAAGCGCTTTTGGCAAGAGACTGGCAATTGGCATTGATGACAATGATCTGGCCAATTGCCAATTTCTTCTCCATCTGGTGGGGTCAGCTTTTTGAGCGGAGTTGTCACAAGTCGCGCTATTTCCTGATCGCCGGCGTGCTTGGCCGGTTGGTGCTGATATCAGGAATCTGGCTAACGACGATGAACGAATTTCTGGTGCTGCTGACGGTGATGTTTTCGTTCAATTCGCTATTGATCCCGGCACAGAATCTGATCTATCAGAAGAATATCAATCCCGGCAGGCGGGGCAAGGTGTATGGTTATACCATTAGTTTGAGCATGGTGATCACGATCACGGTAACTTTTCTGGCGGGGCGATGGCTGGATTTGGATGAATCGATGTTCCGATGGCTCTTGGTGGGGACGGGTTTCTGCGGCTTCATCAGTTGCTTTCTGCTCTCGATGATCCGGGTACAGATGCCGATTTTGGAGCCATCCTGTGAGCGAGTTTCCTGGCAGCAGTCGGTCACTGATCCCTTGCGCTTGAGCGTTGAATTGCTCCGGAAAGACAAGGCATTTGCCTGTTTTGAGCGCAGTTTCAGCATCTACGGCATGGGCTTCATAATGATGATGCCGGTCTTACCAATCTTCCTCGTGGACATCATGAAACTGAGTTATACTACCAATTTCCTTGCCAAGGGAGTGCTGTCGCAGGCGGGATTGCTCCTGCTTTCGCCCTATCTGGGCAAACTCCATGACCGCTTGCATCCTTTTCGGTTTATATCACTCGCTTTTGGGATGCTGGCGCTTTTCCCGGTTCTGATCCTGGTCTCGATCTTCTTTGCCGGACATGATTGGCTTGCCGTCTCTATCGTTTTTGCCGCCTTCAGCGTCTTTGGCATAGCCATGAGCGGGATCAATATGGCGTGGAATATGAGTTCGATCTATTTTGCCGGGAGCAACAATGCTGCCATGTATCAGAGCGTGCATGTGACGATGACGGGATTTCGGGGACTGTTGGCGCCGATCTTGGGTTACGTCCTGCTCAAGACGCTGGGCATCAATTCGGTATTCGCCGTGGCGACCGGATTTCTGGTCACCGCTTCCATTGTAAGCTGGCGCGATCACCGCCGGCTCTTGGCAAACACCGTCAATCACAATACCTGATCCGGATATCCAGGTCACCCGGAGTATAGACCAACCTGCCCCCAAGATGCAGAGAAGAGCGCAGGTGCGCTGCCAAATCTCCATCCGCTTCCGCGATCTGACCGATCACGCGAACCAGCGCTTTATTCACCGCGGCTTGAGCCCTCCTCGCCGCCGAGGGCATCATACGGATCTGCCGGCGTGGCGAGAATGTCTCGCTCAGATAATGCTCCAATTGATCCATTTCGGTCCGAATATCTTCCGCCCGCGCCAAATCATTCCACGCACGCGCCTCGGCATATTCCTCGGTCAATGCCACTAACCGCATCTTGATCTCATGGATGGTCCGTTTATCGCAATAGGGAATACCTTGCTCCGGATCCTCCGTAAGTGATAGTTTAGCATCGCTTATATCGATGATACAGTGACCATCATATATCGTGAGCCGAGCCAATGCCCCCGCATCAATCTGACGCCAGGCATGACACAGCAATTCAATCATATAGATCATACCACGCGATTTGCGTAGGATGAAATCCTTGTCGCCATAGACAAATCTTACCTCTTTCCTGCCAATTTTCAATTCCAATACTGGTCTCACCGGATACCTCCGCTTAGTAGTAATAATAAGTGCGTGGCATGTTAGGCGCACTTACCGGAGACAAATAATTAGTCACACTAATACTGTCAAGGGGAAAAGTGACTGATGCTAATGCAGGAAAGCTCCGCAACCAATCAGTGCGGACTGTCAAAACTCATCACCAAAGAATTTGCCTCAATTTTGATCCAAGAACGCTTCGGGATCTCCTGAGTGAACTGACAGAAAAAGTGGTCAAAAGAAGCAATAGGTGGCGGAATGCAATTCAGGGCAACGCTTTGAGGTGCATTTTAGCGTCACGGAAGACGGGGTGGAACAAGCAAGATGTTTGTTTTGATTGACACAATTGCGGCTTATAAGCCGAATGCCACAATGAAGATGAAACGATGGCTCAATGTGCTGATGTATTTCGTGAAGGTGGCGGTATCGGTAGCGGTCCTGATATTGATCTTTAGGCGGATAGAGATCGTGGGCGTATTTGAGGCGATGATCGGGACACCGGCATCTCTATTGGCGATCTTGATCTGCCTTGGGATCGTCAAGCACTATCTGCACTATTTGAATTGGTGTTATGTGCTGGAATTCAATCCCGGCTACCGTCCGAGGAGCAACGAAGCATTGATCTCCTATCTGATCGGAGCGGCTTTGCGGTTTTTGATCCCCGGCGGACATGCCACCTACGGCAAGATGTTTTATCTGAGCAATGTCAGCATTCGTGGCTCGGTGATGTCGGTCACGTTTGAGAAGATGTTTCAGACCTGGACGATCTGGCTTTTTGCCGGTTTATCGGCGATGACATCTGTTAGCATCCTGCCCTTATGGCTGATGGCGTTATTTTGCCTGATATGTGCGATATTTCCGCTGGCAGTTTATTATGGTCTGGGCATGAACCGCAAAACGGTATTGATCCAGTCGGCGTATGCGCGTCGTGTGCCATTGATCATTGTCTGGCAGGGTGTTACGCTTTTGGTCGTCTTTGTCCAATACTGGCTGTTGCTCAATCGCTTTTATCCGATCTCGTATTTTCAGACGGGTCGGATTTTTTCGCTGGTGCATTTTGCCCATACGATCCCGATCAGCATATCCGGATTGGGGTTGCGGGAGAGTTTTGCCATCTATCTGTTGCAGGATAGCGCATTTGCGGCGACGATGGCGGTATCGGTGACGTTGACGGTATTTGTGATCAACGAGATCCTTCCTGCTTTGACCGGCGCCGTCTTGCTTATGATCCACCGGACAAAGCGGTGAAGCAAGTCAAGCTGGACAAAATGAGATCGAATTTGAAACAGTGCACAGATGATGAATTGAAAAGCGGCATCAAGAATTACTTCGCCTCAGCGATCCAATTCCTCTAAAAACCGGATTACCCCGGCAAGGTCCGGGAACTGCGTAACCTCATCGAACGCATCTATCTCCTGTGTGATAAACCCTCGCTGGATACTATCGGTATCAAACCTATACTTCATTTCAATCGGAAGCACCGCTCGGATGACGATGCTTTTGGGGATGAGACCAAGGCTTTTGGGGACAAGAAACAGGATTTTGAGATCAGATACCTGAAACAGCAATAGGGAACATACAGCGGTAACGTATCTCAAACCGCTAAAGCACTGGGGCTCGACAAAGCAACTTCTCCCGCAACCTGCACGATCTGAACGTGTTGGAAACTACAAGTAACTCTCAGCCCAAAGCAGGAACATCAGCACAGTCCAGAGCTGACGGCTATTGTCATGCTTACCGGTTTTATGGTCGGATAGCAGTTTGAGCATATAGTCACGGCTGATCCATTCGCCCATCTCATTACAACTGATCTTCTCCTGCGCCCATGCGTAAAACTGGTCTTTGAGCCAAAGCCGGATGGGTACGGGGAAGCCAAGTTTTTTCTTGCTGAACACATGCTCGGGGATCATATCCCGGAATGCCTGGCGCAGGATGTATTTGGTGGTGCCATGGGTGATCTTGTATCGGGTTGGGATGCGCAAGACCACTTTCAGGACTTCGAGATCCAAAAAAGGCACGCGCAATTCCAGAGAATTTGCCATCGTCATCTTATCCGCCTTCATCAGGATATTGCCGGGCAGCCAGGTCTTGAGGTCAATATATTGCATCTTCGTCTCATCGTCCCAGTTTTGGCATTGTTCATAGAAAGGTCGCGTGATAGCGCGGGCATCACCGAACTGACGGATAAATCCGGCATCCAGATGGGAGACGAGCAGTTTTTCCTCGGCACTGAAGATCCGGGCATTGCCAAAGAAGCGGTTTTCCAGTGGTTCGGTGCCACGCAGGATAAACTCGCGTCCCTTAAGCCCTTCGGGCAGGAGGCGGGCAATGCCTTTCAGCAGCGTTTTGATGGCTGTGGGCACATATCGGAATAGGGATAACGCGCTGGGCTCACGGTAAATATTATAACCGCCAAAGAGTTCATCCGCACCTTCGCCGGAGAGGACAACGGTCACATATTCACGTGCCATCCGTGCCAGGAAGTGTATGGCGATGGCAGAGGGATCAGCGACGGGTTCATCCTGATGCCAGGCCAGTTTGGGTAGGACACTGAGGTATTCGCCCGGGGTGATTATATATTCGTGATGGCGGGTGCCCAGGATGGCAGCGGTCTTGGTCGCCTCGCTCAATTCGCTGTATTGACCTTCGTTATAGCCCACCGAGAAGGTATTGATCGATTCGTGCTTTTGAAACAGAGCACAGATGATGGTGGAATCCACTCCGCCGGAGAGAAAAGCGCCACGCGGGACATCACTCATCCGGTGTGCCAATACCGAGTCCTGAAGTTTGTCCCGGATCTCCTGCATATAACATTCAAAGGATGTGGATGCATCCGGCTGAAACCTGATCTGATAATACTGCTGCGTTTGCATACCTTGCGCCGAGAGATGAAACCAGGTGGCGGGAGGCAGTTTTTCGATGCCAGTGAACATCGTGCGCGGTTCGGGCACATATTGGAAAGTGAGATAATTCAAATAAGCGTAGGGATCCACCGTTCTGCTAATGGCAGGATGGGCAAGGATGCTCTTGATCTCCGAAGCGAATAGGAAGCTCTCATCCGTTTCTGACCAATACAAGGGCTTGATGCCAAAATAGTCCCGTGCACCAAAGAAATCACCTTCGGTGCTGTCGTAGATGATGAAGGCAAACATCCCCCGCAAGCGGGTCACGCAATCCCGTCCATACTGCTCATAGAGATGAAGGATAACCTCGGAATCGGTATTGGTGCCGAAGCGGTGTCCCTGAGAAAGCAATTCCTCCCTAAGCGGCATATAGTTATAGATCTCCCCATTGAAGATCAGCCAGAGTGACCCATCCTCATTGGTCATGGGCTGATGACCGGTATTGAGGTCGATGATGCTCAGCCGGCGAAAACCGAGAGCGATATGCCCGTCAAAACAATAACCTTCGTCATCCGGTCCGCGATGGACGATGCACTGGGTCATCGGCTCCAAAATGTCTTTGCTTACCGGTTTCTCCTGCTTGTTGTAAACCGCAACTATTCCACACACAACTAAATTCTCAATTTATACTCAACGCTGGGTCAGGAGCGCCCAAAACATCCTCAGCCCCACCTCCAAACAGTCCGCAGAGGGGAGAAACAGCGGCGAATGCAAGGATTCACCACACCCGCCACCCAACCAGAACAAAGCACCGGGATAACGACTGGTGAAAGCACCAAAATCCTCACCCGTCATGAAGGCAGGCGAATCGATGTATTCCACGCCCATGTTGTGGGCGGCGGTTTTCAGGTGTTGCACCAAAAGCGGATCATTGATGACGGGATCATATTTGCAAAGGTAATCCACCCGGTAGTCGGCATTATACGCAGCAGCCGTTTCTGCCGCCACTTGCAGCAGGATGGCATTAAGTTCATCACTTACCGCTTTTTCAAAGCTGCGGTGCGTCCCTTCGAGAATACAGATGTCGGCAATGACGTTACGGATGTCACCTGCCTGCATCCTTCCGATGTGAAAGATAACTTCGTGTTTACGGGACAGTTCTTTTGCCCTGTTCTCCATTTCATGATAAAAGTCGATCCCACAGCGCATGGCATCGATCCCTAATTCCGGAAAAGCTACGTGGGCGGACTTACCAAAAAAGCGGACGTCGAATTCCTGAGGGATGGCAAAAAAGGTCCCCGGCTTGGATCCGATGCTGCCCACCGGCATACTACCCACCACGTGTAAGGCGTAAACGCGGTCGATACTATATTCTTGGATGATCCCTTCGCTCAAGACCGCATCCGCTCCGCCTTTGCCTTCTTCGGCGGGTTGAAAGAGGAAGAGCGCATTTACTTCGGGACGCAGGCGGCTGACCTGTTCGATCAAGCCCAGCAGGATGGTGATGTGCAAATCATGTCCGCAAGCATGCATCAGCCCAGGATGTTCTGAGGCGAAACTGCAACCGGTCTGCTCCTGCAGCGGCAAAGCATCCATATCCGCGCGGAAGAACCGGTAAGCGGAATCCGCATTGTGATAAACGACCAGGATGCCGGTGTTATCGGCAAATTCCCTGATCTGGATCACCGGCAGGTCATTAAGATACTCGAGGATCAATGCCTTGGTGCGATGTTCCGCAAAGGCGATCTCCGGAATACGGTGAAATGATTCCCTTACTTTTACCAGGTCAAGGGACATTTTCCATCCTTCCCGCACATACGGCATGTTTGACCAGGATGCGCACCGCATTGGTCGCCGCACCGAGGCGGACATTGTGTCCCACATTCCAAAAGCACAGCGAATAACGGTCGGGGCCATAGCGCAGGCGGCTGACGTGACTGTCATTGGAATTGTCGATATCCCTGGGCGTCAGATAGGAATTGGGGTGATAGAAGATGGATGGCGAGCGTTTGAGCGCGCTTTCCGCATCAAACAAAGAAATTTCCCGCTCAAATTCCGCATAGACCGAGATTGAATGCCCATAAACGACCGGGACGCGTATGCTGGTGGCACTGATCGGAAGATCGGGCAGATCGAGGATCTTTCGCGTTTCGTGGTGCATTTTCTCCTCTTCTTTGCAATATCCGTCATCCATCAACGCTCCGATCTGGGGTATCACATTGAGATCGATGATCTCGGGATAATCCCCTTTATCCGGATCGCCTTTTCGCTGCTGCATCAGCGTCTGGATGCCTTTGTTACCGCTGCCTGAGACCGCTTGCAGCGTAGTGACGATCACCTTGCGCAAGCCATAAAGGTCGTGCAACACTGCCAGCGGAAGAACCATTTGAATGGTAGAACAATTCGGATTGGCGATGATACCCTGATAACTCTGGATAAGATCGCCGTTGATCTCCGGAACGACCAGCGGGATATTTTGTTCCTGTCGGAAGGCGGAGGAATTGTCGATCACCACGCTTTGCGCCGCCACAGCAAGCGGAGCATAAGTCCGTGCGATCCCGGTTCCGGCGCTGAACAGGACATAATCAAAACGCCGCAGCAGCGAGGACTCCTCCAAAACATGCACTTCAATCGGCTGATCCATGTAATAGAGATGGCTGCCGGCGGAGCGGGGAGAGGCAAACAAAACCAGTTCATCGACCGGTACGCTATTCTCCGCCAAACAGCGGATCATCATCCTGCCCACTTCGCCTGTGGCTCCGACTATCGCTATATTCATAAACTCATTATCCTTGATCAGATTAAATCGGTGCACCATCCCGTGGGAATTGTGAATGTGTCAATGCAAAACTTGACAAAATACCCGCAGTCCAATTCATAACCCAACCAGGCAGCCCCAGTAGCTCAGAGGATAGAGCAGCGGTTTCCTAAACCGTTGGTCGGATGTTCGAGTCATCCCTGGGGCGCCAATAAACGAGCATATCCGCTAAAGGAATACTTGATGAACGCGCCGCAGACCGGCAGCATCATTGCTTTTTACCACCGACAAAACCTATGCCTGGGCATTATCACCGGCTACGAGAAACAAGCATACCGGGTGGAGACGTCTGAGGCCGAAAGCATCCTGCTCAATCTCAAGCGCATCATCCTGCATACGGCTGAGCCTGTGATTGGGAGATCAGCGGGCATGGAGGCATACTCTTCCGTCCTATCGCAATTCATTATGTCCCTGGAGGAAGCCGCAGATCATCTTGACCCTTTGGCAATCCGCGAGCATCTCCTGGCTGAACATGATTTCATCTCTCTGGAACAGGCGTTCCGCATCGTGCATATCAGTGATGATGTGCGCCGTTTTGCCTGCCTGCGGCTGATCAAAGACCATCCGGAGTTCTTCGTTTTCAAACACGATCTTCTGCGCAGCCGCACGCCGGCCGAGACGGAGGAATACTGGCAGAAGCGCTCGGACGCGGACCGGGATGGGGAAAGGCGACGGCAGATGACCATCCTGATCGCCAGAATCTTAAGCGGCGGGATGCCCGATGAGGAGCCGGGTATGATTGATAATCTGCTCGCCGAACTCAAACAGGCATTGATCGGATCGCGCACCGATGGCATTATTGCCCTGATCCGTTCGGCGGATAGTTCTTTGAATATGGAAGAGCGGATCAGGCAATTACGATTGGCGTTGGGGGATATCACAGCCCAGACCGATGGCACGACCGCGCTTTCCGGTCTGCCGGTCTGTTTTCCCTCAGAGCTTTCCCGGCGGCAGTTTTCTCATCCCCGGTCCCTTCCTCACAGAGTTTTGGAGGAACGGTTCACCTTCAGCATTGACGATGAATCCACGCGTGACATCGATGACGCATTTTCCTGGATGGAAGTCACGGATGGTTATGAACTCGGCATCCATATCACCGATCTGACCACCTTGATCGATGCCGGCGATGCTGTCTGGCAGGAGGCGCTGCTCAGGGTTTCGTCATTGTATCTTCCCACCGAGGAGATCCCGATGTTGCCGCCGCTGCTTGCCTGGCAGAGAGGCAGTTTGTGCACCGGAGAGATGCGCCCCTGCCTGTCTCTGATCCTGCGTCTGGATCCGGAATTGCAGGTCACTCAGAGCGATATCTGTCTCAATCTTATCCGCATCGATCGCCGTTATACCTATCTGGAGGTTGATAATAGCAGGGCAAAGGAACCATTCAAACAGTTGTTTTACTTGGCAAATACTATCCGTCAAAAGCGTCGGCCGGAGATCAGAGATGGCGACAATCTGATCTACAACACGGTGGTGGATGGCGGCATCATCCGGCTCACAGCATATGATCCCGACAGTCCTGCCCGGAGTATGGTGGCAGAATTGATGGTTCTATACAATCAGTCGCTGGCGGAATATGCCAAAGATCACCAGATTCCCTTGATCTACCGTAACATCCAGTCCGTCGAGATCACGGATGACGATGGCTTTTCATCTATTACTTCATCCGCCTATCATTCCACTTCGCCCAAGCACCATCCCGGGATCAACAGCTCCGCCTATGCCCATCTCACCTCTCCCATTCGCCGTTGCATCGATCTGATCAACCAAGCCCAGATCATTGCCTTTTGCCGGCAAAGACCTTTTCCCTGTGAAGCGGGAACACTTGACACGCTGATTCCGGACATCGAAAACCGCCTGGCGCTGATCCGCCGGACCGTCTATGAAAGCCAACGCTACTGGTTTCTGCGCTACCTCCAGAAAAACCACCTGAACTATCCCATAAACCTCCAGGTAATCAAATACAAAAGAGACATCTGCACCGCTGAACTGATGCCCTGGCGCAAACGCATCTCCATCCGCACCGAAAACGCTCCCCCAAAAAGCACCGACAATCAGATCATCATTACCAGGATCGATCCCGAAAAACGGCTGGTCAACGGGTATTTCCTCTAAGAGGCCATTGCACATATTGGGACCACAAGACATTGAATATGCGAAATAGCAATATCATCCGTCTTCCAGCGCTATCAGAAGCCAGGCGGGGGTTTCAACCACCGTTTCGGATCACGAGTGCAGATACAACCCGTCAGGATTTTCAGACATTGTAAGGACTTCAGTCCGAACGAGAGACATTCCGCCTGCATACCTAAAGAGAGATCTCCATCCGGTGGGAGAGGGATCTATAACGGACTAAAGTCCCCCGAAAGTCCGGATGCCCTTGCGGGCTGATCACGGGTGGCGTTCGGAACGGTGACTGAAGT
>CAYZZE010000078.1:0-10471 GCA_964482845.1 uncultured Candidatus Cloacimonadota bacterium | reverse complement strand
ATTCATCAAAGAAATAACAAAATTCCGCTGCCTCGCGCTTTGGCATATTATCGCTCACGATGCGGGCATTGCCGCTGAATCTGATGTATCCGGTATGTCCCTCTTCGATCAGGGGTAGGCATACTTCGATAGCGCTATTACTCGAGATTTGCTGGACTTTGGATTCGCCGCTGAAGGTGACGACCCAGAAACGGTCATCAACGTAAAACAGGACTACCGGCCTGACGCGAGGCTGCTTTTTGTCGCAGGTCGCCAAATAGGCATATTGATTTGCCTTGAGCCAAGCCATGACCTCCTGTTGTAGCGACGATTCGCCCGTCCGTGCCATAGGTTATTTCTTTACTGTGATGCGGGTGATCACTGCCTGATTATCCGCCAGTGGATTGTCGTTTTTATCCCGGGCTAAGTTTTCGATCTTGTGGGCAATTTCCATGCCTTTGGTTACCTTGCCAAAGGCGGTATGCTTGCCGTTGAGATGTGGAGCGCCGGCTTTGTTGGTGACGATAAAGAACTGTGAGCCATTGGTATTGGGACCGGAATTTGCCATGGCGATAAATCCGTAATCTACCGATGCTTTGAGGATCCGGTGATGGATTTTTTCCTTGCTGCCGGTCTTTTCCCGGTAATACTCCACCGTGCGTTCCATAAAAGGTGCCCAACTTTGGGTTTCCTGACATGCCTGAAGAATGCTCTGGATCTCGGGATCGGAATTTTGCTGATGGATCTGGAGGTAGGGAATGAGGATCTTCTCATAAACGAGAGCGGCGACCTCTTCATCGGGGATCATGCCGGTGATCTCTCCTCCGGCAAGATAACACTCATCCTCAAAGCGGTACCCCGGGCTGCCGCGTCCGTCATCGCTGCGATCTCCATCTTTGGTATTGGGACAGCCGCTCTGGATCATAAAATTGGGGATCACGCGGTGGAAGTAGATGCCTTCATAGAAGCCAGACTCGCTGAGTTTCACAAAATTATCAACTGTTTTGGGTGCAAGATCAGGCCATAATTCGAGTTCGATCGTGCCTTGCGTGGTTTCCATTATCAAGTTTACCTTATTATTGGTCAGTTCTTTCCGAAGCACTCCCTGGCGGGAAGAATAGAGCAGCATGGATATGCTTAACAAGAGAAAGACCAGCAGTATTGCCTGTGGGCTGAATTTACCGGGATGTGTCATTGATCACTCCTTTGTTTATCATTGTTTCTTTCTTGTGATGATCAGGTCTATGGCGCATACTTGACAAGTTCCAGTTTGCCGTCAACAATTTTGACGTATGTGCAGTGCTTGATCCAGTCGCCACAATTGGCATAACCGCCTTTGGGGTAAGTGATTAGGCATGGTTCATGGCTGTGTCCCATGATCACGTAATCAAAGTGTGGCATCATCTTCTGTGCAAATTTTTGTAGTCCTGAGATTTTCTGCTGCCGGACAGGATCGTTTTTGGAGCGGGCACGGCTGCTGCGGGAGATATATGCGCCAAGTTCCAATGCCCAATCGGGATGGATCATGGCAAAGATACGTTTCATCAGAGGAAGACGGATGAAGCTGCGAAATAAGCGGTAGCGGGTGTCATTGCAGGTATGCAAATCGCCATGGGTGACGAGAATCTTTTTCCCGTCCGCTTCCAGTTCGAATCGTTGTTGATGGATTTCCGCACCGAGATAGGCAGAGAAAAAGTTATTGAACCAAAAATCATGATTACCGCTGACATAAACGATCCTGCAACCTTGTTCGCCGATATCCGCGAGACGTTTGAGCATTGGAAAATACTGTTTGATAATGGTATGTTTCCAGTCGAACCAGAGGTCAAAGATGTCGCCATTGAGGATGAGCAGGTCGTAGCGTTCTTCCCGAACCGTAGCCAGGAAATTCAGAACGATCTCCTGATTTCGGCGGTCGTCATGGTCACGGGGAGCAAATTTATAATGGATATCGGAGAGGATGAGGATCTTCATGATGGTCGGGCAAGAATATAATAGACGATGTTTACACCGAAGCGGAGAGCGGTTTCGCGCACCTGGGGGGGATTTTTGTGTGTCTCATAATCCGCCCAGCCGTCGCTGATATTTGTTTCGTAGGTGTATAGCACGATCAGCCGTCCGTTTGGATCAAAGATACCGAATGCTTGAGGCGGCTTTTCGTTATGTTTGTGTATCTTGGGCAATCCGCCGCCAAAATCGTAGAATGAGGTAAAAAGAGGAAATGTGGAATCGAGTTCGATCAGGTCATATTCAGGAAAGACGCGTTTGATCTCGCGCCGGAAAGCGGCATCCATGCCATAATCATCATCAGCATACAAAAAACCACCACGCAATAACCAGTCCCTCAGATTTTCCAATTCCCGTTCGCTGAACCGGATGTTACCATGTCCGGTCATAAAGACAAAGGGATAATCAAACAAGCGTGGGTCAGTGGCTCGGACCACTGTCTGATCGATGGGAAAATTTGTATTGAGCACGCTGTTTGCATAACGAGACAGATTGGGTAAGACCTCCGGGTCGTTATACCAATCTCCTCCGCCGTCATACTGTAGCCTGGCAAAGCCACGGCTTGCCGTTCCCCCAGTCACCGAATTCGCTGCGGTCAAAGTGAGAAGAAGTATGATCAGAACAGCATGGCGGAGGTTCACCCATTAGTTCCTTATCTTGAGTTCCACGCAAAAAAGCGCTTTACCTATCACGGCATAAAAACACTGGCGCAGGCGGTCATATTCCGAAAGAAACAGCAACTTGTCATTGAACGATATACTGTAGATCAATTCGCCGCGTTGGCTGTCATAGACACTGATTCCCTTTTCTTGAGGGATGATGGTGATCTTGCCATCGAGACGGGCATCATCGCTATTAGCCAGAACCAGCGGTGAATTACGGGAGTATGAGATATGTCGTTCCGTGTGCTGAACTTGCCAGATGACTTGTCCGTTGTCGCCATGCAGCATGCTATGCCGGTCTTCCTCGATAATCAGCAGATTTCCGGTATCGCCATCAGTCAGAAGCAATCCGTGAATGGTCGCATCCATTAGCTTTTTCCAGACCAATTGTTTATTGCGTAGATTATAGGCAGCCACGATGTTATGAGATGCGAGATAAATATTATCGGTGGAAAACACCGGAGAGGCGGTTATCTCATATTGGAGATCGGTCTGCCAGCCGATATTGAAAGTTATATTACGTGCTGGTTGGGCAAAGATCTGTCTGAGTATATTAGGCGAAGAACTCTTCAGGAATTCTGGCACTTGCTCCAATGTAGCGATGCGATGAGAGCGCAATTGGATGCCGAGTTTGTTACAAGAGGTCTCTATGAAACGATTTCCCCACACCATATAAGCAATGGCCGCTATCGCCAGAGCGACCAGAAAGATCCCGCTGATCTGAAAGCGCTTGAGTTTAAGTTTTTTGGGGACTATGAGTTTTTCACGGGCAGCGATGATCAAAAACATGTTATCCGCTTCCGAAGCGTAGGACTCTGCCAGGGTCTTGAGCATTTCTGGATCATGGACTTGGGGCAGGAGTTTTTCTGCCAGTTTGACGGTCAGCACGATCAAGCGCTCATTTTCATTGAGCATAATGCGCACGGGCTTTATCCTGATATCGTCTTCCTTGCCGCCCAAGAGGGACATGGCATCCATGGATTTGACATGGAAGTTTTTCCAATCGGTGCCGATGGTTCTAATCCCCTTTTGTCCGGCAATGGCTGCGACGAGCCGGCCAAACTGGACAAGGAAGATCTCATGGTCATACATAATCCCCAATAACAGGGAGATCCCCTTTTCGGCGAGAGCGGATTTCTTTAGAAGGGCGTGCAATTTCCAGTGTAAGTCGCCCCAAAAACGCTGAAGCCATGCTTCCGCCTCAAATCGTGTCACTTGAACGATCCCTGAATTGATAAGGTCGAGTTTGATCTCTGCTTGTATCTCTTCGAGAATGACGTCCTTCTCGGGATGCCAGGTGCAGACAAACCAGCCGAATCTACCGCTCATATCGCTCCTGTGCTCGATCATGCTGTTGGGAAACGTAAAATGCATACTTTCCAATGATATCATATCAACTCCACCACTTAATATTACTACGGTAAAAGACACGCAGAACCGTCGGCAAATGTAAGAGCATATTGGTGTAGGATGCGTTGGCAAGAGGACACCAGCATTCTTTACGGCGGATGCTGCGGCGTTCCAATTCTGCCTCTGCAGAATACCATATCTTGCGGAAGTTGTAATTGGTCTTCCGTAATCTGCCGATGACCTTTGCCTTCATACAGCAAGACCAGACATCGCCATCGGGCGAGATCTGCACCGAGGCGGTCCCGGCATAACAAGGTATAACCTGCGTTTCATCGCGCAGGATGCGTTTTACCAGATTATAATACTCGACCCGAAAAGCCATGGTAATCTTGTTCATACCCTTGAACCTGTCATTTTTGATCCGGTGGATCAGATAGTCGATGGCGGATTTGTAGGCGATCTGTCCGGGAGCGATGTCTGCATCCATCGTATCCAATTCCACGCGCTGCTCGGCTATTTCCGTGATATAGGAATCAGGATCCAACCGGAGCAACTGGCTGGCGATAAAAGGGAAATCCTCTACGTTCAATTTGGAGATCACAGTATGGATACCTATGGAGAGATTCTTTAATTTAAGCGCTTTGAGTTTGTGAAAGGTGGAGATGGCTTTTTTATAGGAGCCGGGCACGTTGCGTATCTGGTCGTGCTTTTCATCGATCCCGTCCATGGAGATATTGACGATGATCTGTGAGCGGGGGCAGGCATTGGTTATGGCAGCGGTCTTTTCCACGATGGTCTTGACCATCAAACCGTTGGTAGGGATATTGATGATCCGCGGCCGGCAATAAGAATAGGAGAGTTTTACGATCTCCACGATATCATTGCGTAAAAACGGCTCACCACCGCTGAAAGTGATCCAATATGGAGAATGACCGATGGATCGGAATATTTTGCGGTATTCATCCAGAGTCAGGTTCTTACTCTGTTTCTTCCAGATGTTGCAGGTGCTGCACCGGGAATTGCAGGTATTGAGCAAACTAATGGTATAGTTTGTCGGCATCAGTTTGGGAAAACCGATCAGACGCTTGAAATAATAGCCGACTATCCTGAACAATAAGAAGATCACATTATTACCTTGTTTGACTTGCCTGCATCCTGCTCATCAAGCCAATTTCTTGGTGGATTGAGAGATGTCCCAGGCAAAAGGGTTCTTTTTCTTGATGTAAAAGTCGTAGGATCCCAGAAGACGACAGATAATCTCCAGTTTGATCACGAGGATCAGTTTTGCCAGTTGCAGCGGATTATCCCTGATCTCGTTTATCAGTATCCTAAAAAGCACTCCGAAGTCCTGGGATACGACGCTGTAATGATGCTTGTGTCTGAGCCACAGATGCCCGTTTTGGATGCGGCGGCGCTGTTTGATAAAGTCCCTCAAGTTTTCCGGTCCTTTGTTATGAATAATGGCATCCGGGACATAACTGAGGCGCAATTTGGAGCGGCGGATGATCGCTTCGATGCTGGCTTCGTCCACTGCCGAATCAGATGGAATGGTTTCCATAACTTTGCGAAAGGCAATTACTTCCCCCAATTTGGGGCTGATCATCGCCATCCGGTGATGCAAGCGCCAAAGCAATTGCACAGCATAACCCATCAAAGTATCTGTCTTGTTGACCGGTATGGGTCTGCCGCCGGTAGCCCCGGTCTTGGGATCACCAAATGGCAAAACAAGTTTTTCGATGGCATCGGGCGCAGGAATGGTATCCCCGCTTTCCACGATCAGGATATCACAGACGGCATGTTTCATAAAGAGGTTGATGGCGGATGCCTTGCCTTCCCGTTTTGCCTGGGTGAGCAGGATCACCTTGGGCGAGGAATTCTCACCACGCTCCGCAATGAACTGGCGGACGATCTCATCCGTCCGATCCCGGCAGGCGCTGGAGACCACAATGATCTCAACGATCTCTGTTTTCTGCAGTTGCTGCATACAAAGGGCTTGCAAGAGCCGGAGGATAATGTGTTCCTCATTGTAGGCGATCACGCCGAAACTGCAGCGCAGGCGGTTGTCCATATACCCTATTTGTTGCCGGAAATGTCCTGATAGATGGCATCCAGGATACCGTTGATAAATTTACCGCTACCCTCGGAACAGAACTTCTTGGCGATCTCGATGGCTTCATTGATCACCACGGCAGGGGGGGTATCGGTGTAAAGCAATTCATACACGGCAATATGCAGGATGTTACGGTCAAGGTGGGCGATACGCTCCAGCGACCAGTTATCTGAGTGTTTATCGATCTCGTTTTCAATGTCTTCGATATTGATGATCGAATTTTTGATCAATTCATCGGCAAAGGCATAGACCGGTGAGGAAGTATCGATCTTTTCGGCACCGACCAATTGCTGCAGCACTTCGGGATATTCGGTTAGTAACGAATACTCACGAAACGCGCTTTCGATATCGGCAAAGTCCAGCGCGTACAAGGTTTGGACTGCGATCTCCCTGGCTTTGCGCCGTTGTCCCATCAGTTTATCTCCTTCAGGAGATTGATCATTTCCAAGGCAGCGAGCGCAGCATTCCAACCTTTGTTGCCGGCTTTTGTTCCGGCACGTTCGATCGCTTGTTCGATGCTGTCCGTGGTCAGGATGCCGTAGATTACGGGAAGATTGAGTTCCAGCCCCACCAGAGCGATCCCTTTGGTCACTTCTCCGCTGATGTATTCAAAGTGAGGCGTAGCACCCCGGATCAGCACACCCAGACAGATCACGGCATCATATCTGCCGGATAAACCTGCTTGCTTTGCCACCAGCGGTATCTCAAATGCTCCCGGCACCCAGATCACCGTAACGTCTTCTTCCTTTACCTCATGCCGCAGGAGGCAGTCCATCGCCCCATCCAGCAGTTTTTTGCCGATCATTTCATTGAACCGGCTTACTATCAGCGCGACCCTGAATCCTTTGGAGATCAGGTTTCCTTCAATAGTTTTCATCTCTATCACTCCTTTTTCAAGGACATATTCTCACCTATAGACCAAATTCTGTACCTGCGGGATTAAATCAAGGAAAATCTTCTCAGCGAGGCGAAATTGCCACGCCGGCTTCAAGGTATCAAACTCTTAACGAATAGCGGAATCATCAGTTCATGATGACCAATGAAGTAATAGCCTGTGCCTCCGGTCTGAACTGGGCGGCGAACGATGTTCTCCCACGGCCGGTAATGCGAATTCATGTCAAATACCGCTGTCGTAAAATCACGCACGTCATGCCCGGTATTTCGTGCAAGGTTGAGTGCTTTGACAAATACTTCTGGTATAATCACCGCCGAGCCGAAGTTGATAAAAACGCCACCGTCGTTGAGACCGGTCACCTGATCCGCCAGGACATGAAAATCATGCAGCGAGGTCTTGCCGATCGCAGCGCCATCGGCAGAGGGATGTTGGTGAATAATATCGGTGCCGATGCCAACGTGGATGGTTACGGGGACACTCAAACGCCAGGCATTCGCGAGTAGGGAGAGTTCCTGATAAGATGCCTTTTCCCATAGTTCACGACCCAGCGCTTCACCGGCTCCGAGACCTTCTGCCGCGGCTTTGACCAGATAGGCATTGATTCCGTCCGCGGTTTCCTCCGCCATGCCGAAAGAGCCTTCCGCCAGCGCTTCGCTTACATCCTCCGAGGTGGATCCACTCATGGCGATCTCATAGTCATGGATCGCTACCGAACCATTGGCGCAGATGCAGGTAATAAAGCCCGCTTCCATCATTTCGACCAGTAACGGCGACAAGCCGCATTTGATGACATGGCCGCCCAATCCGGCGATGATGGCTTTACACCGTTCTTTCGCTCGGCGGCAGGCAGAGATTAGTTCTTTCATCGCCCGGGCTTGCAGTATGTCGGGACAGCAATCCCAAAAAGCATCCAAGGCCACTTTGCCCGGCTTGGCTAAATGCATGGCATCTACCTTACTGGTTCGCTGGGCCAACGAGTGGCTTCTAACCCGGCTGAGGTCTATCTTTCGGTATCTGCTCATTTCTTTCCCAACCAGCGATCTTTTTCGCTGTAGATACAGCCGCAATATCGCTGGCGATACATACCGGCCGCTTTGGATAAGTCAATTCCCCGCTGCCATAACCGCCGCCAGTCGTCATCATAAAAAGCAATGCCATATCGTTCCGATAACTCGCTGCAGATGGCTACGATCCGGTCATGCTTTTGATATTTGCTGTAGAGCAGGGTCGTGGAAAAATAGTCAAAGCCCTGTTCCCGAGCCGTTCTGACCAGTTCCTCCAGCCGCGAGCGGTAGCAGTATTCACAGCGTAACCCGGGATCGGGGGCTACATGACGCAGAAATGATTCCAATTCGTATTCGTCCCTCAGGATCAGGGGCAGATGCTTTTCTGCGGCAAAGTCCAGGAGCGATTGCCGCCGTTTCTGGTATTCGGTAAAGGGATGGATATTGGGGTTGAACCACCAGGCGGTCACATCCATCCCCTTGTCTCTCAGGTCTTGACAGGGCGCCGCAAAACAGGGCGCACAGCATACATGGACTAATATCTTAGCCGCGTTCATGGTGGGGCATATCAGACGGCAATTCGATAGACATCTCGATGATCCCTTCCACCGCGCCGTCAATGCAATAGGGTTGTTGGACGATGAGTTTGCATTTGCCTGCCTTGCCGATGGTATAGATATTGGCGTCTCCGGTGGCGAGCATGCGTCTGATCGTCTCACAGGCATGAGGCGGATGGCAGTCAAAGAGGTTCTTGCCGATCAATGCCAGACCTCCGTCTTGGGCGAAGGTTTCGCCGGCTTTGTCGTTCATTTCGGTGATGATACCGTTTTTATCGCATACGGTGATGGCGAAGGGTGCGTTCTTTATCCATTCTTGCATCGGTCGTCCTTAATAGTATTCTTTGAGCAGAGCGCCGGCAACGATGCCGCGTTGGATCTGATTGGTGCCTTCATAGATCTGGAGGATCTTGGCGTCGCGCATCATCTTTTCCACAGGATATTCCTTCATATAACCATAGCCGCCAAGGATCTGGACGGCATCGGTGGTCACTTTCATCGCCACATCCGAGGCATAGTATTTGCACATGGCGGATTCCTTGGCATAACCTTTGATGCCGGCATCCACCATCCGGGCGGTCTGCATCACCAAAGCGCGGGCTGCTTCGATCTGGGTGGCCATATCGGCGAGCATGAATTGCACCGCCTGAAAGGACGAGATTGGCTTGCCAAATTGCTGACGCTGTTGCGAATAGCGGATGGCTGCCTCAAAAGCGCCGCGGGCAATGCCCACTGCCTGGGCACCGACCATGGGACGGCTTTTGTCAAACACCTTCATGGCAATGATAAATCCCGTGCCTTCGCGTCCGATGATATTCTCTGCCGGGATCTTGCAGTCCTCAAAGATCAATTCCCGGGTGGAATTGGCACGGATTCCCATCTTATTTTCCTTTTTACCAAAGGTAAATCCGGGCGTTCCCTTTTCCACGATGAAACAGGACGCACCGCGGGCGCCTTTGGTCTTGTCGGTCATGGCAAATACGGTGTAGATCTCCGCTTCTCCGCCATTACTGATCCACTGCTTGGTGCCGTTGAGGATATAGTGATCACCTTCACGGCGTGCGGTGGTTTCGATCGCACCGGCATCGCTGCCGGCATTGGCTTCCGTAAGTGCAAAAGCAGCCAGACGTTCTCCGCTGGCAATCTGGGGCAGGTATTTTTTCTTCTGTTCTTCGCTACCACCGAGCAGGATCGGATACATTCCCAGTCCCGTAACCCCAAAAGCCAGAGCGATACCCGCATCCACTGCACACAGTTCTTCCGTCACGATCGCCAGATCCATCACCTTGCCGCTGATCCCGTCATAATCTTCGGGAACCAATATGGCAAAAATATCCGCCCGGCGCATCACGTCCACGATATCCCAGGGGAAGGTGCCTTCCTCGTCATACTTCTCGCTAACTGGACGCATCTTTTCTTCGGCAATCCGACGCGCGATCTCTTTCATCTCCAATTGTTCTTCAGTCAAAAAGTATTCCATTTTGTCTCCTTCTGCTATCTAATCATTGTCATACATATAAATACGCATCACATCACTGTCACTGGACAAGGCATATATGTCAAGCGGAAAAAAATCGGGCAGACAATAGCAGCCGAGGAAAAGCACCAACGAGTAAGAAGTGACACCAGAAATGTCAAATAGTGGCACCCATCAGACAAAAGTGCAGAGATGCGCGCAAGCTGTGACACTAATCTGTCAATTCATCGGAATCCAAGGCCAGTAAACCGTGACAGCAATTTGTCAAACGTTCAGTATGTTGGTTTCTGCATAGATAAATTCAGAGTCACGGTTTGACCACTAATGCCGATATATGTCTTTGCATCAGTTGAACAATATGCTCTGAAGGGGAAGAGGAAGACTCTATCAGGAATTAATTTATCTTTGTGGATAGCCCAATATTTTATCG
>CAYZZE010000077.1:0-10615 GCA_964482845.1 uncultured Candidatus Cloacimonadota bacterium | reverse complement strand
GTTATACTAAGGTTATCAAGCAAGGAGGATAGTTGTAAGTCAACTCTCTGAATTATTCAACGGTCTTCAAGATTAGAATCGTCAAGTTGCTTGTGAATGGCAATAATGCAAGATTGCTCATACTCGATGAGTTAAACGTACTAATCGAAATCCATATATTCCTGCCTAGGAAAACCGACATCTCGATCTACCCACTTAGTTTGAAAGAGAGCCATAAAAATCCCTAAGAGTATGATCGCGACTGTCAGATCGAACAGGAAACACTGACACCGGCGGACGATCCCGGGAATCCCGATGCGGTTTCATTGACTTGAGCAGGGTCAGGAGGAGCGTTCCTGTTCACGCTGGAGGTCTTTTTTGTGAAGGGTTTCACGTTTGTCGTGGAGTTTTTTGCCTTTGGCGAGGGCGATGATGATCTTGCAGCGGCCTTTGTCATTGATCATGATTTCCAGCGGGACAATGGTCATGCCTTGCTCCTCGGTCTTGGTTCTGAGGCGTGAGATCTCGTATTTATGGAGCAGTAGTTTGCGCTTGCGTTCGGGATCGTGGTTGAACCAGGCAGCATTGTCCCAGGCGCTGATATGCAGTTTGAGTAGCCAGCACTCGCCGTTGTCGATCTTGGCATAACTATCGCGGAAATTGATCTTGCCGGCACGGATGGACTTGATCTCGGTGCCCTTGAGAACGAGGCCGGCTTCGTATTTTTGGATGATCTCATATTCGTGTAGCGCTTTGCGGTTTTTGATGGACTTCACTGACGGAGGGTTTGGCATATCTTTTCCTGATAGTATTTGGCGGTCACAAGCAGTTCTTCTTCGTTCATAGATAGGAGTTTACGGTTTTGTAGGACGAGATCGCCAGCGATGATGACGTCGCGGACGTTGTGGCTGTTGAGGGCATATACGAGGTGGGAATAGGGATTGAAGATGGGCTGGCTATTCAGGGTATCCAGCGCAACGATGGTGATATCAGCCAGATAGCCAGGCATCAGGGAGCCCAATTCGTGATCTTTATAGAGCGCCCTGGCAGCGTTGCAGGTGACCATTTTTACCACTTCCCGGGCAGGCAAAAAAGCGGGATCATTAGTCATCATTTTGTGGATTTTGGCGGTGGTGTCCATCTCGGTGAAGAGGTCGAGATTGTTGTTGCTGGCTGCGCCGTCGGTGGCAAGGCAGACATTGACGCCGGAATTATGATAATCCTTCATGGGCAGAATACCGGAACAGAGTTTGAGACTGCTTTCAGTGCAGGTGGCAACGCTGATATTGTGCTTTGCCATAATCGCCAGTTCCTCTTTGTCCACCCAGATGCCGTGCGCCAGGATAGTCCTGGCATCCAAAAATCCTGTCCTTAAGAGGTATTCCAGCGGAGGGATGCCATGGATCTTGAGGCAGTTCAGGCGTTCATTTTCACTTTCGCTGATATGGATATGGAGCAGAAGGTCGTTGTTGATGGCGGCGTGGGCACATCGGCGCAGGATGTTTTCGGAACAAGAATAGATGGCATGGGGGGCAACAGAAAATTCGACGAGTTTAGAGGAGGCAAATTTCTCATTCATCTCAACGGCATATTCGCCGATGCGGTCTATACCATTGGGCAGGATGAGATCAGTCACCGCCTCGCCGATGATGCCGCGTAAGCCCGCTTTGACGAGGGCTCTGCCCATCTGCTCGCCGTTGAAATACATATCGTTGATCATGGTGATTCCGCCGCGGATCATCTCGGCGGCGCCATATAAGGTGGCATCAAAGATGAATGGGTCGGAGAGCAGTTTTTCTTCGGCTGGCCAGATATATTCATTCAGCCATTTATCCAGCGGCAGGTCATCCGCCAAGCCGCGCATGAATGACATCGGGAGATGGGTGTGAGCATTGATTAAGCCGGGCAAGACAATGCAATCCGTGGCATCAATAACGGTGTCCGCGGTGGATTCGTAACTTGCAAGCGGTTCGATGGCGCTTATCCTATCCCCACTGATGGCTATGAGATGGTTGGTCAATATGCTCAAATCCCTGTCCATCGTGAGGATGGTGCCGTGCTTGATGATGATATCATAGTGCTTGTTCATAGGTATTGCTATCCTCTCTGTATGGTCCGCTTTCAGTTTACTTATGGATCATATGAGCGGCTTCCTTGGGCTTGAAGATGCCTTTGCTGGTGATAAATCCAGTAATCAGACGGGCGGGGGTGATGTCGAAAGCGGGATTGAGCGCAGGACTGCTGGGATTGGACAACTGCTGGTCTCCCAATAATTTAATTTCATCGGGGTCGCGGTGTTCGACCGGGATATGTTTGCCATTCATACAGGCCAGATCAAAGGTAGTCTGGGGGGCGGCGACATAGAAGGGAACTTTGTGTTCCTTTGCCAACACGGCTTTGCTGTATGTACCGATCTTATTGGCGATATCGCCATTGAGGCAAATGCGGTCAGCGCCGGTGATGACAAGATCGATCTCGTTCATCCAGAAGTAATAACCGGCAGCGCTATCGGCAATTATGGCATGGTCGATCCCTTCCTGTTCCAGCTCAAAAGCGGTAAGGCGGGCGCCTTGGAAGCGGGGACGGGTTTCGCTGACGTAGACGAAGATTCTTTTACCCTTGCGGTGGGCTACGCGAATAACGGATAGGGCGGTGCCCCAATCCACCGTAGCCAGGGCACCGGCGTTGCAATGGGTGAGAATCCTTGCTCCATCAGGTATCAGTGCTTCGCCGACGGCTCCCAGAATGCGGCAATCGTGCTCGCTCCGGGCGGCAAATTCATTGGCGGCAAGGATGGAGACCTGACGGCAGTGGTCATAATCGGGGATGAAGCGCAAAGCATTTTCATAGACATAATTAACGCCATTCTGAAGATCAATGGCAGTAGGTCGGGAGGCGACCAGGGTGTCACGCGCGTGGCGGATGGTGGCGCGAAACTTGTCATCCGGCGCTTCCAGGAAAGCCAGTGCCATACCATACGCGCCAGTCGCTCCGATGGCAGGTGCGCCGCGAACGGTCATGTCGCCGATCGCTCTCGTCACCTGGCTATGATCCTTAAGTTCGGTCACTTCAAATTCAAAGGGAAGTTTATTCTGGTTTATCACGCGCACGGTATTGTCTTCCCACCATACGCTTTTGTATTCCTTACCATTGATTAACATATCGGTAGATTACCTTTCATTCAGAAATTCCACCTCATCCCCCGCCTGGATGTATTTGAGCTTGCCCCCGTCATTGATATCCCGGCATAAACCGGCTTCGATCTCGGCATCATCGGTGTAACCGCGCTGTTCCCAAAATCCCGGCACGTAGCGGTCGGTCAGTTCTACCCCAACGATGCTCTTGGCTGATTTGTACCCCCATAGATATGGAATGAAGGCCCGGATGGGACCGCCATAGTCCTCGGTCAGTAACTCCCCGTCAAAAGCCCATGTGAGCAGGCATTTGTCCTTACGTGCCATTTCGATTGAGATCGATGTCTCATAGATGGATGAGTATGACCAGAACCGGACGAAACGGACTTGACCGGAACAGCCGACGTGTTCGAGCAGATCACTGATCTTCAAGCCCTTCCACAAGCCACCCACCGACCATCTGGTAACACTGGTCAGACGGGCATGCACTTCAGTTTGGGGCAAAGAGGCAAGGTCGTGCCACGATAACACGCAGGGGCGTTCGCATAGCCCTCCCACCTTGATCTCCCAGCTTTCCCGGTCGAGTTTTCCGGGATGTCCTTCAGCCCAAAACACAGGGGTTTTCATACAAGCAAGTTTATGCATCTGTGTCTCCTCCAGCAAATACGAACAGGTGTTCGATCACATCGCTGGGTGTAATGGCATAGGGTAATTTTCTTTTGGCAAGCAGTTCAGCGGTTAGCCCCATGATCTGTGCAGCGTAGATTGCCGGATTTGCCAGATCAGGATCTTGTGCCATAAATGATGAGATGATTCCAGCCAGGACATCCCCGCTGCCTCCAGTGGCCAGGCCGTCATTGCCGGTGTTGTTGAATAACAAGACTGACCCGTTATAATATATTGATGTTTTACCCTTTAGCAGCACCGGGCAACGGTATTTGGTTACAAATTCCTTCAGATGTCTGACGATGTCCCGCTTGATCAGATCAACCTCCACACCGGTCAAAGCAGCGAATTCGCGGATATGCGGAGTAAGCACCACATTACGGTCTGCCAGATAAACCATCAGATGTCTGTGTTTTGCCAATAGCCGCAAGCCATCCGCATCGATCACCATTGGCGGATAGGTGTCCCCAATTTGGTGAGTAAGGGCAATTTCCATCAGTTTGAGGGCATAATCGCTTTGGCTGATGCCGCAACCGATCAGAATGGCGTTATGTCGTATGAGTAATTGAAACAATGCTTCCGGATCAGGGAGACCGTCTTCAGTTTCTGGGATCGAGCGGGTCATGACCTCAGTAAGTTTGATCTCAAAGATCTGGGATAATGCTGCCCGATGATAGAGCGTGACTAGTCCGGCTCCAGATCGTAACGCCGCCTGGCAGGCAAGGACAGCGGCGCCGGTCAAGCCCTCAGATCCGGCAAAAACTGCCAGCGAACCATAGGCGGATTTATCACCAAATGGCGTCCTGAATGGCAGGTTCAGGTCATTAATATCCAGTAGATGTCCACAATCCAAGTCCCCAAGAAACATATCCGGTATGCCTATATCGATCAGGTGAAGTTCACCGCAATGCTCCGCCCCGTCGCCTATGAGATGTCCGAGTTTCAGAGCGCCCAGAGCGAAAGTAGCGCTGGCCATTATCGCACCCTTGCCCATTCCGGTATCGGCATCGATCCCGGAGGGTATGTCGATGGAAACGATTGTTGGCACATCTCTTTGGGCGGACTCTATGATCCGGTGTATCATTGGGGGTAATTCGCCTTTAAATCCTGTCCCATAGATGGCATCCACCAATAAAGTTACGTCGTCCAATCGATCCCAGATATCTTCCCAATCAGGCAGGGATTCGATGCTTGTGACAGGTATCCCCAGGTTTTGGCAGATATCAAGATTGGCTTTGTTATCCGGGGTGAGGGATTTACTGCTGACGATAAGGATAGCGACCGAGACGCCTTTTTGATATAGCCAGCGTGCCACGACAGCTCCGTCACCGCCGTTATTGCCACTGCCACAAAGAATAGCAACAGATCCAATCAAGTCATTTTCAAACAGATCAATGATCAGTTCCGCGCATCTCTTACCGGCATTCTCCATCAGAACGCGGGAAGGTATGCCCAGTTCGTTTATGGTGCGGTTATCGATATCTTTCATCTGTTTGGCGGATAGGACGTAGTTCATCGTTTCTCCTTTTTGAGGTGTTCAATATGGAGCTTGATCTCAAAGGTCGTGCCTTCGCCGAGAGTGCTTTCGACCACTTTGATGTGGCCGTGATGATACTCTTCTATGATGCGTTTTGCCAAACTCAACCCCAATCCCCATCCTCTTATCTTAGAGGTAACGCCGGGGTCAAAGATCTTACGCCATTGCGAGCGTGGAATACCTTTTCCCTCGTCACGGATGTGGATGTATGCCCAGTTTGATTTTGTGGTCGAGGTTACGATGATATTACCGCCCTTGCCGCTCATGGCATCAATGCAGTTTTTTATCAGATTTTCCAGCGTCCATTTGAATAATTCGATGTCCAGCAGGACTTTGACTTGTCCCAGTTTGCTGATCAAGTGAATATCGATGCGCGATCCGAGATGCGGCAGTCGGTTTTTGAAGTAATCCACGGTATCGGTCAGGATCACTGCCAGATTTTGCGGTATTAGTTTGACCGTTGATCCGACCTTGCCAAAGCGGGAAGCGATGTTTTTAAGGTGGTCCAGGTCAGCGGTCATCAGTTCGATTATCTTGCTGTGGTCTTCTTTGCCCCGGCTGGAAGTCCGGCATTCCTTGAGGTAATCCATCCAACCCATCAGTGAAGTGATGGGAGTGCCAAATTGATGCGCGGTTTCTTTTGCCAATCCGATCCAGAGAGTGTCCTTTTCGGTTTTGCGTAACAGTAGTAAGCCATAACTGCTGAAGAAGATCAGCATGACGGCGATGCCGAGTTCCAGCAGGATAAAGTAACGTATCTGTGAAAGAGATGTGGAGGCGGAAAAATAGATAAATCCGAGGTTGTGGTCGTCATTGCTGACCGGTATCTCGGTCATGCCAGATATCTTTTGGTCGAGGTAATCCCTGTTATCCATGTCCAAAATCTGATATTCAAGGTTTTCCGGGATGTCCACATTACGCCAAAAGAGGGGTCTTTTCGTCCGGTCGGTGACAATGATGGAGATATCGATGCCCTTGATAAAGTGCTCAAACGATACCGGACGGGAGTAGAAGGCATAACCAGCCAATTCACCCTCATCGATCAATTCGATGCTGAGCATTTCATCCAGCAAATTGCGCAGTTTCATCTGCGAATCAGCCGACAATTCGGAAAATACGGAGTCCGCCGAGACCGGAACCCGGTTCCAAAACGTCGGTTCCCTATTCGCATCGGTGATGATGGTGGACAAGGGATACTTCGGGATGAATTCGGTACTGACATAATTCCACAGTTCCTGCTGGAAGTTTCGCTTCAGCGAGATCTTAATATAATTGGTGAACAACTCAGTCAGTTTTTGCGTATAGGCTTCGCTCTCTTTGAGATAACTATCGGTATAGGCAATGTATTGGGCAAATACGCCGGGTACGAACTGCTGCTCCCGTTTGGCATTCTGGATCAGGATCTGAGTATAGACGGCGAAAAAGGTGAAGATCGCAAAGGTGCCCAATATGAGATAAAGACGCATTGTTTGGAAGCGATTAGTGCTTTTTTGCTGCTTCCCAAATATGGTCGAGTTCTTCGAGTCCTGCGGCATTGATATCCCTACCTGTGGCGTGATAGTGTTCTTCGATCGCGTTAAATCGTTTGCGAAACTTCGCAGTCGTCTTACGAAGTGCCGATTCGGCATCAATATGGAATTTGCGGGCAAGATTGACCAGAGTAAAGAGCATGTCGCCCAGTTCTTCTCTGATGCCGTCCATATCGGAATTGCGCATTGCCTGTTCCAATTCGATCCGTTCTTCGTCCAGTTTGGTTCTGATCGGTTCAAGATCTGGCCAGTCAAATCCAATGGCAGCGGCTTTTTCTTGAGTTCGGTGGGCAGCGATCAGAGCTGGCAGGGAACGTGGGATCCCATCCAGGATCGATTTGCGGCCTTTCTTTTCCTTCTTTTTGATCCGTTCCCAATTCATTTTCACTTCTTCGGCATCGTTTAGTTCCAGAGTGCCAAATACATGAGGATGGCGGCTTTGGAGTTTGTTTATAATGTGCGTGAGCACGTCATCGATCGTAAACTGCTTTTTCTCTGCAGCGATCTGTGCCTGAAACACGACGTGCAGAAGCAAGTCACCCAGTTCTTCCAGCAGTGCCTGGTCATCCCCGTTTTCTATCGCTTCGACTGTTTCATACATCTCTTCGATGAAATTGGGTATCAGAGTTTTGGGCGTCTGTTTGATATCCCAAGGACAGCCAGCGACAGGATCACGCAATAGTCTTACTATGCTTGCCAAATCGTTAAATTCGTTCATATACATCCTAACAATCCGCTGATCATTCAATATCACTTTCTTGAGCGGGGCGTTCAAATAGTTCGTCCAGTTTTACCGAATACTCTGCGAAGCGGAGTTCTTTTCGGGTTTGGAATCCATCGCCGCACAGATGAATATCCACCGGCTTTTCGTTGAATACCAATGCAGAAAGCATATAACCGATGAATTCGAACGACTCCACCTTCTGCGGATCGATCTCAGCATCATCGATTAGGATAAATTTTACCACATAATTAACGCCGCTTTTTTGTACCTGCATGCTCTTTCGTTCGCTACTTGCTTCGTTCAAGCCCAGTCCTACAAAATACTCACCCAGTTTTTGGGCGTCTTCCTTGGTAGCGCCTTTTCCATAATAGACGTCAAAACTCTCGAATTTGATCTTTTTCCCATGACTCAGTCGGTTGCAGGATACGCCAAGCAGGCATCCCAGGATCAGCAGTATTACAATCACGTGTTTCATCGAACTTCTCCTACAGTTTTTTCTTTCTGGGTTAGGGGGGGGATTTCGTCAAGATAAATCCTCAGGTCAGACAATAGATCAACAGCGGTATATAAAATAGAGCGATCAGGATCGAGAAAGAGACGAGGGTGGCGGCAAATTCCCTGTCCAGATTCTCCAGATTGGCAAAGATGAGAGTATTAAAACCGATGGGCGTTGCCGCACTGACGATCACCACGATCCGTGTAATGCCCTGTAAACCAAGCAGAGTAGCAATCGTATAACCGCAGACAAGACCCACGACCATTCTAACCCCTATAGCAGTAAATGTCTTGCCCAGATTACGCAGACGCGGATGAAAGTATAAGCCCAGCGCGATCATGATCAAGGGTATGGTCGGTTGTCCGATCAAGTGCAGGAAGTTGATCCCCACCTCCGGCATTTGCCAGCGTAGCAATCGTATCCCAAATCCAATCACCATCGCCCATAGCGGTGGTAGCCGCAGAAACCGCTTCCACCAGCCATTGTTTCTTCCCGAATGCGAGCCATATTTAACTGCCTGATAATAGGTGAAGGTAAAGATCATCAGGCTGTTACCCACATCAAAGAGCGTCCCACGCGCAAAACCCTCATCACCGTAAGCGGCGGCGAAAAAGGGTAGCGAAAATGCGGTGTTCATGATCATCGTCCCCACCAGGAAACTGCCCATCATCCCGCCAGTTAACTTCAATTGCCTGCCATAGAGCGTTCCCACGAAATACATGATGATGACGATGGCGATCCCGCTCAGTGGAAGGTACATCATGTCCAGCGTCAGTTGCGCCCGCAGGATCGAATTCAGCGCCATCGCCGGCAGGGAAACGCTCAGCACGAAACGCAGCAAGACCGGGGCATCATCCCGGTTCATCAAACGGACATAGCGGACAAAAAGCCCGATCCCAAAAGCCAAGATGAGCGGAATGATCTTGATAAAGAATGGATTCATCGGCTTCGATCCTCCAGCCCCCTCCAGAAAGCCCGGTAGAGTATGTCCATCTGATTGAGTAAGGCGCGGTTATGCTGCTTATCCAATTCGCTCCGCGGTCCAGCGATCAAGCGCCATGCCTCAAACTGCTGCAGGGCGTCTCGTAACTGCCACTTGTGCCGGTATTCTTCTCCCAATAGCGGGATCAAAGCATTGATCTGGATGTAAGTAAAGCGGTTGGTAAACCCGCGATCATGTAATATCTGAACGTCCACCCGCATCGGATATTCCTCAGCAATACTCACGATCTGCAGGATTTCCCGCCGGCTAAACTCGCCGGCGTCATCAAGCTCGCGAAAAATCTGTCGTTCACTGCTAAATTCGGCGATCACAAATGGCAGATTGTTGATATTGATGCCCTGTCTCTCCATCTCGGAGACCGATTCAAAGTTAAAACTATAAGCAAGATCCTTATGAACCGGCTGTTCAAAGACATTCTGAACGACAAAAAGCGCCACGAAGGAACAGAGGAATGCCAGCACCGGTGCGATCACCCACGCCATCGAGATCTTGCCCAAGACGTTATAGCGGATGTTCTTGCCGCCTTTGGCAATGCCTATCCCGACCACCGCGCCGACGATGACCTGGGAGGAGGATACCGGCACCAGCGGGATCGTCGGCAAACCCAGGCGCAACAGCAGGTTATACAAGCCCTGTGAAACAAAGAGAAAGAGTACGATTGCTTCCGCCAGCACGGCGATCAAAGCGGTCACCGGCGACAGGCGAAAGAGATCTTTGCCCACCGTCCGCATCACTTTATGCGAATAAGTATATATCCCTACCCCTATCGAGATGGCACCCAGCAGATACAACTGCGTAACGCCCCGAAACACATAACCCGAGCCCAATGAGATATCGCTAAATGGCGATGCCGGCACGAATACGCCGACCACATTGGCGATATTGTTGGCGCCCAAACTGTATGACGCAAACGCCCCTACCACAATCAGACCATAGCGTGTGTATAGATCAAGTTTCAGCAAATGCAATTTCGCTCGGTCCAAAATCCTCCGAAACAGGAAGAACAACACGCCGGATATGACGCCAGAAAGCACGAAGGCAACCACCCAACTTCCCGCTATCGTCAACAGCGGCTTAAAATCGGTCAATCTGCCGGCAAAGTAGTTCCAACCGATGATCGAACCGACTATGGTCTGGGAAGTGGATACAGGTATCCTGATCCTGACCATCACCGTGATCACCACAGCAGCGGCAAGCGCTACGGTAAAAGCGCCCCCCAGCGCATCGACAGAGCCCAACCGTCCCAGCGTCCGTGAGGGACCGCTGCCTTCCAACACCGCTCCCAGCGTGATAAAGATGGCTGCGATCAGTGCCGCCCGTTTGAACTTGATCATCCGCGTCTCGACAGCAGCGCCAAAGATATTGCCCGTGTCATTGGCTCCCAATGACCAGCCCAGATACAATCCGCTCAGTAGATAGATAAAGATCATCTCATCCCTTCCGTAGCGGAGAGTTCCGATCCATCAGCGAAGCTGATCCGTTGCATAAGCGAAGCTTGTCCGTTGCATAAGCGCAGCTTGTCCGTTGCATAAGCGCAGCTTGTCCGT
>CAYZZE010000076.1:0-10840 GCA_964482845.1 uncultured Candidatus Cloacimonadota bacterium | reverse complement strand
CCAATCCCGCGTGAGAATACCGGGTGTGGCGTCCGGATCAATGGGGGAGAAAAAAGTGTTTGACAATATCAAGCCCTTTTTATGAGCGTCTAAGCAATCGAAGAAACGCCATAAAATTCCAGATAGGAGCCCGTCTATGACGCTGAAAAGACCCATAACAGTCCTGTTTCTGCTCATCGTTCTGGTGGCTGTGGTTTCACTGACCGTGGCACAGTCATCCGAAGAAAGGAATGCCTTTGTGGTTGAGGATTTCCGGGTTGAGGACGTTCCGCATGATGATGGAACAGGCCTGGTATTGAGCTGGAAACCGCTTGACCGTCAATCGCGTATCATTGAATATCGTATTTATCGCGGTGTATCCTCTGATACTTTGTTTTATCACGCATCCATTCCCGTAAACGTCAAAACCGGAGTTGCTGCGGAGAGGATGTTTTACTATGATACATCATGGAACACCCTGGTCGAGACCAAATCACCCACCCGGTTGAGACGGGAACGCAAACAAGCCCATTCCAGTCCGCTTAATCGAGCCATCCCTCGCGATCCTGATATCATTGCCGGATTGGTGCCACACTTTAGTTTGCTCTCCATGATCCCAAACAAGGGTGATTATTACCACCTGACCCGTAAGAGTTTTTCTGCCGATGTCAGTGATAGCACCGTTTATGCCGGGATCAGTCTGCGCCGATCCAACATCCTGGCGCAACTTAAGCCGCAGGGTGAGTATTACTATACAGTGGTGGCAGTTGATGAACGCAGCAACTATCACGAGATGGCACCCATTACCCAGGGTAAACCTCTGCCCAATCCTCCAGAACCGGTGCAGTCGCTTTATGCGGCGTTTATCGAGGACAAGGATACCATTCAGTTTGAATGGCAGTTTCCGCTGTTCAGTTCAGACTTGCACACTTGTAAAATACTCATGTTGCCGGCAATGGAAGATTCGATTTGGGTCGCCAGACGGAAGCAACCGGAATACGGCGGACTCAATCCGATGGTTTTGGCGCATGAAGGCGTCTTATCCGCAGGATCGGACACACCCAAAAACTATAAGATCGTGGACTTGAAAAAGTTTTATGCTCAGGGATTTGCTCCCGAGCAGTTCAAAAACGCCCGCTTTGCACTGGAATTAGGCGACTATCAGGGTTTCCGCTCTTTTACATCGCTGATCGAACCAACAATTGCCAATAGTGCCATGCTCCCCGGCAAACTTACTTACAGAGTCGAGGATAAGCCCAATGACAAAGGAGACCGCCTGGTCGTTATCTGGGATAATCCAATGGTATTCTTGACCAAGACATCATCCTTGGACGATGAATTCCGTCGCCTGAGGGTAAATTACCAACTCAACGCCCCGGAGAGCCAAAAGGTTAGCAACATCTACTTTGAGTTCTTGGACATGGACAGTGACACACCGTTTCAGACCATAAACGAGTTTTACATGGATAATGCCATCACGGTCAACACACCCGTGGGAAACGATTATATGAAGGGCATTCGGGTAAGAATGGCGCTCAAAGGCACACCCGTGATCCCGCCAGGTTATTCAGTGGAACAGGATCTGGTCTGGGATACAGACATGCTCACCCTTATGCCTGGCAAATCACTGCGGGTCAATGGGGTGGATGTATCGCAGATCAATACCGCCGTTTACCGGAAGCGTCTCAACAGCGATTTCTTTTCCCTGGTCAAATCCATTCCATCCTATGATTCCAGTTTTGAGGTGTCTGTCCCCTATAAGGCAGCGATCTACCGCTTGATATCAGGTATCACTATCGCCAGAGGCGATTCGGTCTATACTTACACAGGTGACAAGAGTTTTGCAAGAACAAGAACCAAAGACGATCCCGCCGGCGCAATGATGATGATCCCTTCCACGCTTGACCTGACATTTGACTTGGACGCTGAACGCACCATCCAGACCAGTTTGTTCCCCGATGAGGCAATCAAGATGGCGAATGAAGCACTGGCAAAATTGAGAACGGAACTTGCAGAACAAAAGGAAACCTTGAATAACTTGTTCTTCCAGAACCCCCAAGTGGCAGCCAATGTCCAGGATCGATCCGGCACACCGGAAGATCAGGCGATCACTGCGGCCGAAAAGAAGATCGAAAACACCCAAAAACTTATTCGGATGTATGAAGAAAACAGTTATCTGAAGGAAGCCAACGGCATCGGTTCGCGTTGGAGAAGGATCAGGTTTATCTCCCGAATCCGTGAAAGAGATCGCAGGTTGATGGCTTATCACGTCGTCAGAACCAATGGCAAAGGGCTGTTTACGGAAGCAGAACATAACCTGGATAAGGAAGGTAAATATCTCTATGAGATCCCGGTATCCAATTGGTTTGACCGCAATAAATTCACCACTTTGGTAGCGGCAATTATATTTGGCCTGATCGTGATGTATTTCCTTACTCTTGCCAAACGCGGCAGAACGTTGTATATCAGACCGATAGCAGGATTGTTCGAGATCGATAATGCCATCGGACGTGCCACCGAGATGGGGCGCCCCATACTCTATTGCATGGGTATCGGCGGCTTGCAGGATGTGTCCATTCTGGCGTCCTTTGGAGTATTGAGTGCAGTGGCTCGCAAAGCAGCGGAATATGATACCCGTCTGATCGTTCCCTGTTATGACTTTATCGTCACTCCTATAGCGCAGGAGATCGTCAAGGAAGCGCACTATTCCGCAGGCCGACCTGATTCATTTGATCCGCATAGCGTATTCTACCTGACCAATTCCCAATTCCCCTACGTAGCGGGAGTCAATGGTATCCAGGTTCGTGAGCGGGTGGCGACCAATTTCTTTATGGGCTTCTTCGCCGCCGAGTCGCTTTTGATGACGGAAACCGGCAATCATATCGGCGCCATCCAGATAGCTGGCTCTGATGCTGCCACTCAAATCCCGTTCTTTATTACCACATGCGACTATACGTTGATCGGAGAGGAGTATTACGCAGCATCCACCTACCTCAGTACCAATCCGATGATGTTGGGAACGCTTAAGGGTCAGGATTATTACAAGTTCCTGATCATAAGTTTCCTGATTATAGGCACGATCTTGGCGACTTTCCAGATCACCCATGTAACTAATCTATTTCCTTTGAGATAAAGAGGTAAACCGATGAAGAAAACCATTCCAATGATGGTAGTGATGATCGGCGGACTTGTCTGGCTATTTTGGGCATTCAGTCCGCATTATATAATGCAGGAGGATTTCCTCTACAAGTTCTTCATTCCATGGTCATGGGCGATGATACCCCCGGCGACCATTCTCGGTATCGTGAGTTTGTCCATGATGCACAACGCCAAGATCCGGCGCCGGGCTCACAAATGGCAATACAGTTTCTTTTTCTTTGCGGGATTCATCACCATTACCCTGGCGGGTTTCTTTGGTGGGACTCAGAAAGGCGGGCTGTATATGTGGATGTTTGAGAATATGCAGATGCCGATGAGTGCGACGATGTTTGCCCTCCTGGCGTTTTATATGGCATCCGCTGCGTATAAAGCATTTCGTGCCCGTTCGCCTGAGGCGACCGTTTTGCTTTTGGCAGCGATCATAGTGATGCTGGCACAGGTTCCGATCGGAACGCGTATCAGCCGGTTTCTGCCTGATATCTCGCAATGGATCCTGGACGTGCCCAATTTGGCATCCAAACGTGGCATCATGCTGGGCGTGGGTCTCGGCAGCATCGCCACATCTCTGAAAATCTTACTTGGAATAGAACGCTCCTATCTGGGTGGCGGTGATTGATAGAGGGGGATGATATGAAATTCTTTAAACGTATGCAAGAACTCGACCGGCGCTGGATCTATATGATCATTGCGCTGGCGATCATCATTCCGCTTATGATCCCGTTTGATTCGGACAATCTGACCACACCTCCCACCGAAAACCTCTACCAGATGATCGATTCATTTACCGGCAGGGAAGACCGTGCTATCCTGATGAGTTTTGCGCATGATGCGTCCACGATGCCGGAACTTTTTCCGATGGAGGTAGCTATCCTGAGGCATTGCTTTGAACGCAATATCAAGGTCTTTACCTTTTCCAATTCGGCGTTGGGCGCACCCATAATCGATTATGCCATCAATACGGTCAAGGATGAATATCCTCATATCGAATCAGGTGTTCACTACTGTAATTTTGGCTTCAAGCCTAATCTCTTTGCCATGGTTATAGGTATGGGTGACAATATTGCCACGACGATGAACGTCGATGCCGAAGGACGGAAAGTGGAGACGCTGCCGATTATGCGCGGAATCACAAACTATACGGAAATGAATCTGGTAGTGGAGTTTTCCGGTTCAGTGGCAGGTGGAACCTGGATCGTTTATGCCCGACCCAAGTTTGGCCTGAATGTGGCCGTTGGAGTGACGGCTGTTATGGCAGCAGATCAATATCCTTATTTGCAATCCGGACAACTCATCGGTATGCTCTCCGGTCTAAAAGGCGCCGCTGAGTATGAAAAGATGGTGGATGTATTTGCCAAAAATAACCAATCATTCAGCCGTGAAAAACTGAATGATCCCTCGGTCAAAGATATGATCAGGATCACCACCCAGCAGGTGGCGTCATTTTCACCGGACGAATTTGCTAAGTTTTTGGACAAATATCCCCAACACCAGGGCCTCCTCGAGCAATACAAGGTGGATAGGGATGGAAAGGTCGAGATCAATTGGACTCAGATACCACCTGAGCATGCTGAACAACTGGGATTCTTCGCCATGGATGAGCTGCAGCGCCAAGCCAATCACATCAAATATGCCTTTAAGACGGCACGGGTTGGTATGAATGCACAATCGGTGGCTCACATCGTCATGATCTTGTTCATAGTGGTCGGTAACTTGGGTTACTTTGCCCAGAAACTCTCAGAGAAGAAGTAAGAGGAAGATAAAATGACATTTGAACTTATAAGCAATCTGGTAGGCGCGTTTTTTACGCTGTGCATATTCTCCTTCTTATACAAGGACAATCCCCTCTACCAAATGGCAGAACAACTGCTGGTGGGTCTATCGGTCGGCTATTCATTGGTCTTGACCTACCATCGTGTGTTCATCCCCTACGTCTATCAACCGATCGTGATCAGGCATCAGTTTGTCCTGATCATCCCCTTCCTGATCGGTGTTCTATATCTCACCCGGCTTATTCCCAAATACAGTTGGCTGTCACGGTATCCGATCGCATTTTCCGTTATGGGCGTAGGTTCTTCCTTTGCTCTTTCGCTGCATACTGCGATCCTGGTGCAGATGCGTCAGGCAATGGTTCCATTGGAAACGGTAAATCTCACGCTGATCTTTGTCGGCACTTTGACCGTGCTGCTGTATTTCTTCTTTTCCAAAGCGCATACCGGCACCTATGGCAAGTTTGTCAATGTCGGTAAATGGTATATGATGATCGGCTTCGGCGCATCCTTCGGGCTTACCGTTATGGCACGTGTATCCCTGCTGATCGGCAGGATACAATTCCTCGTTATCGATGTAATGGGCTTGATGAAATAAGCAATGCCGGTAACATAAGCATTGTCGTTTTTTTTAAAACCGGCAAACCTTTGTAAGTATGTCACGTTCGCAGGGGAGTTGTCTGAAGATCCCCATACTACTGTCTCCGGTCTGTTTTTACCGGAGGATAGGAATCCTCCGCTATAAATTGACGTATAACCATTAGTTTCTGATGTACTCGAAAGGGAAATCGGCAGAATGTATGTTGAAGAATGTATGTTGAAGAATGTATGATGTATAATGTAGATTGGGGCGATCATGATGCGCGATCGGATGTAAAATGGGACATTGATGAAATATAGGCTTTTGAAGACGGGGATAATTCTGGTCGGATTGTTTATTCTGCTTACGCTTACTGCCACCGACGAGAGCAATTTTCAGGGCAAGATCACTGAATTTTGGGCACAGGATAATCCTTACGATGACGGAAGCGGGATACTGCTATCCTGGACGCCTCTCAGTGACCGGGAGAGGGTGATTGAATACCGCATTTACCGCGGGGTGTCCGAAGATACGTTATTTCATATCGGAACGATCGAGGTCGATCCCAAAGCAGGCGTAAGCGGTGATCGGCTATATTATTATGACAAGGACTATCAGATCTTTGTCGATATGGAGACGGCGTCTTCGCGATTATTACGGGAACGGGGGGTGTCATCCGATAGTCCTCTTTACCGGCAAATGCCCAGAGATCTTAGCATCGTAGAGCGATTCCTGCCGCATTTCACTACGCTTGGGATGTTCAAAAACAGTGCATTCTTCAATCGTAGCCGCCGGTTCACCGATGCTGACGGAGCGACCAATGCCGGTCTTCCATTGAGAGAATTTGCTGCCCTACTTGCCAACCCCATCTCCGGAAACAACTACTATTATACCGTTTTGGCAGTCAACGAACGTGGCAGGTTAATGC
Organism: uncultured Candidatus Cloacimonadota bacterium; assembly: GCA_964482845.1. Lineage (GTDB taxonomy): Bacteria > Cloacimonadota > Cloacimonadia > Cloacimonadales > Cloacimonadaceae > VGPI01. Next base: position 4,428 of record CAYZZE010000076.1, on the reverse strand, counting down.
CCTATGCCGATATCCAATCTGCAATCCCAATGGACGATCGTCCTGATACCACTGCCGTTCTGACCACTGCGTATGTCCCGGAAGAACAGAAGGTTTACTTTGAATGGCTGCCCACCATCCCCAGATCGGACATTAATCTCTGGTCAGCATGGCTTATGCCTCGTTCCGCTCTACCACTTTATTACCAGCAACAAGTATTGAACAGAGAAAATCCTAATGAGGGCAACTATGCCGATTGGCAGAGATCTGCGGTCGAATTGTTTCAGATCGAGAACAACGATGCGCCAGTACAAAATCACTACCTCGACCTACCCGATAGGGGCATCCAATTGCCTTCGAACCTCCTGGATTGGGTTACTGTTTTCGGTTGTTTGGACTATTCAGGTTTGTGGGCTTTCAACACCGGCAAGGACATAAGAATTGCCACCAAAGAGGAATTGCCGATTTTGCCCCCTTTCAGCGTCGCTAATAAACATAACAACAAAGGTGACACTCTGGTTCTCTCTATTGGGAAACCCATCGCCTATGTGACCAAAGTCAATTTTGAGAACCGCTCCAGACGCAGATTGCTGGTCAATTACGAGGTTTCGAACAACAAGGAGTATCGGGTCAATAAGATCTATTTCCGGTTTGAGACGCCGGATGGAAAACTCATTGCCGAAACTATCGAGCATTATCTTGACCGGATCATCAACGTCAGATTGCCCGCCGAACACACTGGGATCAGAGAATTCAATGTCAGGACCGGGTTACTTTACGCCGGGCACAGGCAGAAAACAGACCTTTATGGGTCCCAGACCGTCAGATTTGACGAGGAAAACAAGATATTCCTGCCGGGCGACGTCCATAGTTTTGGCGAAAACCTTTCCCAAGTCACCTATGACATTGGAGCCAGGTCAAAACTATCCGCTGATTATGTTCATGGCAAAAGAACCCAAGCCATCTCCCGATCCTATGATGATATCATCCCCTACCCCAACGACACCTACAAACTCATCCAGGGAGTCGATCCCGAGAAGGGTTTGGTCTTGTTTGACCACATGTTTACCGTCGCCCTTGATGACAATAGCGGCATTCCATTTCGGGCATCGCTGTTTCGTGAGTGGTTCGAAACCGACCTGACGAAGCAGAAAAATGACCTTGCTGATCTCAAGGAGCAATTCAATGCAGCCCCCAATCCCGCCGCAGCCGATTCCCTGGAACAATTGATCACGATCAAACAGGGGCAATTGGATGCCGTTATGAATCATCCAGCTTACGCGGAAGTCCAAAACCAGACCAATTCCCGCCGCTGGCTGAGAACTCTGCAAAGACATGCCCAAAACAATTCCCGGACAATGTCATACAAACTCATCGTTTCTGACGGCAAAGGCTTGTACATGGAATCGGAACCATTGACTGACGAGCAGAGCGAGGTCAAATGGATAATGCCCTTGCCCGATTGGTTTGACTCCACCAAGACCATCACCCTGATCGGAACCATCCTGTTTACGCTGCTTGTCGTTGTCGCTGTGATCCAGGCACGTCGGGGCAGGGATTTTTATATCCGTCCCATCGCCGGTCTGCACGAGATCGACAATGCCGTGGGTCGTGCCACGGAGATGGGCAGGCCGATAATGTTTGTTCCCGGCTGGGGGACATTGGGCGACGTTTGCACCATTGCCTCGCTTATGATCCTCAATCAGGTGGCACGCAAGTCCGCCGAATATGACACCCGCATTATCTCGCCGAATTGTGACTATATGGTAATGCCTCTGGCTCAGGAGATCGTCAAAAGCGCTTATAGCGAAGCCGGACGTCCCGATGCCTTTAACCAGAACGACATCTTTTTCATTACTTACGACCAGTTTCCTTTTGCCGCCGGCGTGAATGGCATCACGATCCGGGAACGGGTAGCCACGGTCTTTTATATGGGATTTTTCAATGCTGAAGCACTACTGATGACCGAGACAGGAAATGCCTGTGGAGCCATCCAGATCGCCGGCACGGATGCCATCACCCAGATACCTTTCTTCATCACTACTTGCGACTATACCTTGATGGGAGAGGAGTTTTATGCCGCCTCCGCATACATGTCGCAGGACGCTGATCTGATCAGTGCCCTCAAGGCACAGGACTATTTGAAGGTATTCATAATCCTGGGGATGATCATCGGCGCAGCCCTTTCCACGCTCAATTATACGGGATTTATCAATGCCTTCCCGATCGAATAATGATTATATAACCTACATGGATCCCAGCATCGGCTGGATTAAAAAATCATGTGAATGAGGTACATCATGACCCAGATACCTACTGCCACCCTCAAACGTCTCCCTCAATACCTGGAGGTCTTGCATCAGTTAAGAAGGGCTGGATTGCGTGAGGCATCGGTAAACAAGATCTCCGTCTTTGCCGATACCAGTCCTCAGTTACTCCGCCGGGATCTGAGTTACACCGGCTTTGCCAGCATACCCAAAATAGGTTACAAGATCAAAGACCTCATCCAGGCGATCGAGGTCTGCCTGAATTGGAATGCCGCGTCCGATTGCATCCTGGTGGGCGTTGGTAATTTGGGTAGCGCTTTGCTCGGATATCAGGAATTTGCCCAAAAGGGATTGCGCATCCTGGCTGCCTTTGACAAGCATCCCCAGATAATCGGCACCAAGGTTCACGGCATTCCCGTCTTCCAGCCCTGCGATTTGAATGCCTATGTCAAGCAGCACCACATCAGCATTGGAATCATTACCGTTCCGCCCGAAGCCGCTCAAACAACCGCTGATCTGATGGTGCAGAGCGGCATCCGGGCGATATGGAATTTTACCCCCCAAAAATTGCAGTTACCTCCCAAGATCGTCATCGAACAGATGGATATGTTCGCTTCGCTGGCAGTGCTATCCAGACGCCTGGCAGAACAGCACAGGTCGGAAAACACCTGAAGGAGAACAATCACCCTATGAGGATATTGTGTATATCGCCCCGCGCAACCATCGGTGGCTTGGAAGCACTGCGCTCCGGCAATCAACTCATCCAGGGCATCATCTATGTCGCGGCGGCGGCTAAGCGTGCCGGTCATCAAGTGCAGGTCGATTTTGGCGGATTGGATGACATCGAGATCAAGATCAGGCAGTATAATCCCGAAGTCGTAGGTATTTCCTGCGTTACCGCCACCTATCCGATGACCCGTGAGATCATCCGCAAGATCAAAGGCCTCTTTCCGGATATCAAGACCATTATCGGTGGTCACCACGCCACGTTTATGTATCGGGAGGTGATCAATGAATCAGGCGTGGATTACGTTTGCCGCGGAGAAGGCGAGGAGGTCTTTCCCCTGCTGCTGGATTCCCTGACCAAAGGCGATCTTTATCCCGCTATTCCCGGCATCGTCTTTTACAAGGATGGACACTTTCACAATGACGAGACCATCGCCCTCCTGACGGAGATCGATACATTGCCTGCGATAACGCCCGATCTTCTGGCGCCGGGCTTGAAGTTTTCGCCCAAACTTGTCTCCAGCCGCGGTTGTCCTTTCAAGTGTTCATTCTGTTCCATTTCCGCTTTCTATAACGGTAAATTCCGCCAACGCAAGGCGGAGGACGTGATCGCCGACATCGAACGCTTCGTCGGCTGGGGATATAACAACTTCTGGTTTCATGACGACACTCTCACCGCCAATGTCAAATGGGTCCGCGATTTCTGTAACCAAGTGATCGATCGTGGCTTCAAGATCACCTGGAATTGCATGTCCCGCGTCGATACGATCTGCCGTGATCCGGGACTGGTCGCCCTGATGGCAAAAGCAGGATGCCGATTGATGTCCATCGGTATCGAAAGCGGGATCCCCGAGATCATCGAGAGAATGCACAAAAAGATCGATCACGAACAGATCAGACAAGCCATCCAGATCCTAAATAAAACCAAGATCTCCCACAATTGGTTCATGATCATCGGCTCCGGCGACGAATTCGATACCCACGATTATATCCAAAAAAATATCAGGTTCTTCTGCTCCTTCAAGTTTGGCCTGGTCCTCGTCTCCGTCCTGACACCATTTCCCGGCACCGAGATCTATGACAAACTCCTGGCAGAAAACCGCATCCTCCACTATGACTGGGAGAAATACGACATCATGCATTGCGTCTATCAACCACTCGGTATGAGCCCCAAAGAACTCGAAAGTTACCTCAAAAAAGCATACTTCCGCATCTATTGGAGCATGGGACTGCGCATCATTCCCGTCATCTGTCATGCCATCCGCAGCGGTGCTCTGAGCAGAGAAAAGATCTCCCGCATCATCAAGGTTTTCTGGAGAACCTATATCCTCCGTAAACCATTCGAAAAAGCCATCTCCAAAATGGACTGATAGATACCCCTATTGATCAGTGTAACCTAAGAAAGACCGTTGCACATAGGTGTATCACCGGCTTTAGCCGGTCGTTGCACTGACTT
>CAYZZE010000075.1:0-11055 GCA_964482845.1 uncultured Candidatus Cloacimonadota bacterium | reverse complement strand
AACCTTAGTATAACCTTACGACCGTAAGGTTATACTAAGGTTATGAAGCAGGGAGTACTCAGGAGAAAGCACAATTCCGCATGAATCAAAACCTTCTTGAGTCTGTTAGATAACTCAGAGCGGTTAACGCAACGAGCATCCAGACAATCTGACAGGCGTATCCTTATTTATTTTTGGCTGCGCTGGAAGGAGAGACGATGTTTTTCCACGTTCTCGAGATTTGGTAATACCCGTATGTGCAACGCTCTTTTATCTTATTGAAATCGGACAGCGATCCGCCTCATCTGAACATGGGTCGTCCAGCGCCGGGGATCAAAAGGATCGGGGAATCCTCTATCTCAACTGTAACGCTATGATGTCCCACCTGGATGGCGGAGGAACAATGATGGTGTTCCATAAGATCATAGTGCCGGTAACTATCTACTCCCAGTATTTGCGGTCAAGGGTGCGGTATTGGATCGCTTCGCTGATATCTTCGCTGCGGATCTCGCTTCGTCCGTCCAGATCGGCAATGGTGCGCGAGACCTTGAGGATACGGTCAAAGACGCGTGCCGAATAGCCCAGCCGGTCAATGGCATTTTGGAGCAGGGCATGGCTCGCATTATCCGTTTTGCAGTATTTGCGGAGCATTTTGGAACTCATCTGCGCATTACAGAAGATGCCATCACTATGAAAACGCTGGCGCTGGATCTCTCGGGCATGGTTGACGCGGAGGCGGATATCCGCTGATTTGTCTCCTGCGGGCAGGGATGCCAGATCGGCATAGGTCACGGTGGGAACTTCGATGTGGATGTCAATACGATCAAGCAGCGGACCTGAAACCCTGCTACGGTATCGCAGGATGGTGGCATCCATACATGTGCAGCGGTGGTTGGGAATGTTTGCCCCAAAAAAGCCGCAAGGACAGGGATTCATGGAGGCGATAAGCATGAATTCCGCGGGGAAGGCCAAACTGCTGACAGCGCGGGAAATACAGACGATCCCGTCCTCCATCGGCTGGCGCAAGACCTCCAGCACCTGCCGCTTGAATTCAGGTAATTCATCAAGGAAAAGTACTCCCCGATGCGCCAGCGAGACCTCTCCCGGACGTGGAAACGTGCCACCTCCGATGAGGGCGATATCGCTGATCGTGTGATGGGGACTGCGGAAGGGGCGGGTGGTAAGAAGTCCGTTGACGAAGTATTTGTAATTGCCGGCGACGGAATGGATCTTGGTGGCTTCGAGCGCTTCGTCAAGGGTTAGTTCGGGAAGGATGGTGGGGACGCGTTTTGCCAGCATCGTCTTGCCTGAGCCGGGCGGTCCGATCATCAGGAGGTTGTGACCGCCGGCAGCAGCTACTTCCAGAGCGCGCTTGACCTGATACTGTCCTTTGACGTCATGCATATCGATGGCAAATTCATTCAGGACCTTGAAGATATTGCTGCGGTCAACAGTGGCGGGCGGGATGATACTTTTTCCCAAAAGATAGTTCACGGTTTCAGTCAGCGAGGTCACAGGGATCACTGTCAAGTCCTCGATGATAGCGGCTTCCTCGGCGTTTTCGAAGGGCACGACCAAGGCGTCCACTCCTTCGCGTTTGGCTGCCAGAGCAATAGGCAGAACCCCTTTGATCGGCCGGATATTTCCATCCAACGAAAGTTCTCCGATCAGGGCGGTTTTTTTGAGGTATTCGGTAGGGATCTGCTTCAAGTGCTGGAGCACGGAGATGGCAATGGGCAGATCCAAGGAAGAACTGTCCTTCTTGAGATCAGCAGGCGCAAGATTGATGGTAAAGCGCTTACCGGGGATATTAATACCGGAATTCTTGATCGCCGCAAAGACACGATCTTTGCTTTCCTTGACCGAATTGGACGCCATCCCGACTATGTTTACGCCATAAAGGCCAGGCGTGCCGTCACTTTCCACGGTAATGGCATAGGCGTCTATCCCGAGAGTGGCATAGGATAAAACACAACCAATCATAATTCCTTCCTTCAATCCTTGATGTTGAATGTTAGTTGCCGGCGAAAGACCTTGCCTCTTGGCGCAGGCATCGATTCCCAGAGGATGATATAGAGACCGCGGCCGGCAAACTTGTGATCGTTCTTTCTGCAGTCCCATTCCAATGTGCCCTGAGCGGAAACCGGGAGATTATCCGCCAGGATCCTGATCTTTCTGCCCCGAAGATCATATATATAGCAATTGATCCGGCTGGCATTATCCGGAAGATTGTAGTGTATGCGTAGTTTTTCTCCCTGTTTGGGGGAAATGGTGATCTTTTCCAGTTCGAGTTTTCCGCTCATCGCGGGCGGGGTCTGGGGCCTGCTGTTTATCCTGCCCGGTGTCCCTTTTTCCGGAGCAACGCAATAGCGCCAGGTCTGTCCGGCGATTTCATCACGCTCGAGCGATACGCCCCGATATGAGGAATTGCCGGTATAGGAAACGGTGTCTATGATAACGCCTCCGGCATCGATCAGAAAGATGCTGTCGCCATCATTATTCAGAGGCATCCATCCACTAACCTGCACCACCGTGTTGGCGGGACAGGAGGGATAATCATTGAACAGGGCGGGTGGATTGTTGCACAAGACCACATAACGCGGAGAGTAGGCAGGGATAGTGACGTTGATCTGATACTGAGCCAAGTCCTTCAAGATAAAACTGTGGTCAGAAACGGGGATATCGCTCAACTGCAATTCGATCCATTCCTGCCTGCCGGTCTCGGGCAGATAGAGAAATTCATTGATTCTGGCGCTGATGGTATGGGGCGGCTGATATGTGTATGACCAGGAGTTGTTTGCATAATTCGGGTCATGGGGCAGATATAGTTCGACAAGCAGATTGAGCGGGAGATCGAGGTCATGCGGCAGGTATTGGACTACCTGGATCGAATCACCTCCAGCCAGGGGAGCGATATCCATAACGTCGTAAATCACATTATTGACCATAAAAGTGAGTTGAGCCGGCTGTCGGGCAGCAATGATGCTGCGGTTTACGATGTAAGCCCGGAACTGCCAGACGGCAAAGACCTGCTCCAGCAAGGGATGGGAGAGCGAATAATCACAATAGGCGCGGTTGCTCAATCCACGCGTAGGGTTTACTTCCGCAATAAAATCAAGGGCACTATCATCGGTGTCATAACCGTCGGCAATCCGGGCAAGAGAATACCCCGTCGGAACATCCGGAGCAAAGGATGTCCCCGGAAAACCGCTGTCATCCGTCAGTTGATTGTTATTGGGTGCATCATGAAGCACCGTATCGGTATATAGTCCACCGGCACTTACGAAGCGGATCCCGTCTGTTGCCCCGCCGCCATTTTGAAATGCCAGGGATGCGGTGAAATGGGCATCCGTGATCTGGCTTTCCCCAACGAGCACAAATCGCCCCGGGCGCAGGATGAAATGGGGAAAAGTAAAGACCGTGACATACGTGCTGCCGCCGCGTTGGATATAGCTACTTTCGAGATTGACCGATTCGATGCCGGAATTATAGAGTTCTATCCATTCCCAGCCCGTATCAACGCCGATCGGATCATACATCACTTCATTGATGACGACCCTCGCTTCCACATAGATGCCAAATCCCCACAAAAGGAGAATCAGCCACGCGCAAAGAATATATGCCGGGGTTTTTAAAAATCTATCTGCACCGGTCGGATTTTCCATATTTGATCCGCATACTCTCTGATGGTGCGGTCGGATGAGAATTTTCCCATGCGGGCGACATTGAGAATGGCTTTACGTGTCCAGGCATCACGATCAGCATAAAGATCATCCACTTTACGTTGTGCTGCGAGATAAGACCGGAAGTCCGCCAACAGACAATAGACATCTCCCTGCGCCAATAAGGACTCCACAATGGGCTTGAACATCCCCGGCTCATTAGGGCTGAACCGGTCACTGGCGATAGCATCGAGCACCCTTTTTAGTTCCGGATCTTCCTCATAATACCGACAGGGGTCATATCCCTGCAACTTGAGTGCATTAACCTCTTCCACCCTCATTCCAAAGATAAACATGTTTTGTTCGCCGATCTCCTCCGCCATTTCCACATTGGCGCCATCCATGGTTCCAATGGTCAAAGCGCCATTCAGGGCAAATTTCATATTCCCGGTTCCAGACGCTTCAAATCCTGCGGTAGAGATCTGTTCGGACAGATCAGCGGCAGGTATGATCTTCTCTGCCAGTGAAACAGTGTAATTCGGAAGGAAGACGATCTTTAGCCGATCGGCTACGTCCGGATCTTTGTTCACCGTATCGGCTAGGTTGTTGATCAGTTTGATGATGCGCTTGGCGAGGAAGTAGCCGGGAGCGGCTTTACCGGAGAAAATGACAGTACGCGGGATATGAACGCCGTTGGGATCGTCTTTTATTGTCAGGTATCGGGCAATCGCCCCCAAGACATTGAGCAATTGCCTTTTATACTCGTGCATTCGTTTCACTTGCACGTCAAAGAGCGAATCGGGCTTGGTGCGGATACCCACATTTTTGTAGACGTATTTGCTCAGCGTTCTTTTATTTATACCCTTTATCTCGTGAAAACTCAAGCGGAACTCCTCATCGTCCAGATGATCTTCCAGCTCTTGGAGCCGTTCCAGGTCGGTGATCCAGGCATCGCCGATGTGTTCCGAGATCAATGAAGCCAGATGGGGATTGCATTGAAGTAGCCAGAGCCGGGGCGTGATCCCATTGGTCTTGTTCTGAAATTTCTGCGGCATCATCTCATATAGATCGGCAAAGATACGTTCTTTGATGATGCGTGTATGCAGTTCCGCCACTCCGTTCACGGTATGACTGCTGATAATGGCAAGTTGCGCCATTCGGACCGATTTTTCCAGTTCTTCTTCGATGATCGAGATACTGCGCAGTTTGGCAAAATTTCCCGGATAGAGCCGGTTTACTTCTGCTAAAACGTGATTGTTTATCTGATAGATCAGCATCAAGTGCCGGGGCAGAAGTTCTTCAAACAGATCCACCGACCACTTTTCCAGCGCTTCAGGCAGGATAGTGTGATTCGTATAGGAAAAGATCTGCCTTACGATGTCCCAGGCATGTTCAAAACTCATGTGATGGACATCGATCAGGATGCGCATCATCTCCGGTATGGCAATTGCCGGATGCGTGTCATTTAGTTGGATAGCGATCTTATCGGGCATGTTCTGGAATCTCTCATGATCCTGTTTCCACTGCGCAAAGATATCCTGCATCGTCGCCGAGACAAAGAAATACTCCTGCTTGAGCCGCAGAATCTTGCCGAGGTGGACGTTGTCATTGGGATACAGGACCTTGGAGATATTTTCCGAGATGTTCTTCTTTTCGACCGCTCGGACATAATCGCCGCTATTGAAATAATCAAAGTCAAATTCATCGGTGGCCGTCGCTTGCCAGAGGCGCAGGTTATTGACGTTATTGACGCGATAGCCGGGCACGGGAACATCCCACGCAACTGCCATGATATCTTCCGTATCCACCCATTTATGCATGTGGCGGCCATCCGTTTGCTCCTCGGTAATTACTCTTCCTCCAAAGCGTATGCGATATGCGACGTCCGGACGCTGGATCTCCCAAGGACAGCCCTTTTTAAGCCAATGATCGGGTTCTTCCACCTGATATCCCTGCCGGATCAATTGCTTGAAAATCCCAAATTCATAGCGGATCCCATAGCCGTAGGCAGGATATTGATGTGTAGCCAGTGAGTCCATAAAGCATGCCGCCAGCCGTCCCAATCCGCCGTTACCCAAGCCCATGTCCGGTTCCAGTTCTGCGATCTCTTCCAGTTGGTAGCCCATTTGTTTGAGCAGGTCATAGGTCTCGTTGAAGGCATCGAGATTGATCAGCGCGTTGGTCAACAGCCGTCCGACCAAAAACTCCATTGAGAGGTAGAAGACGCGCTTGACATCCTGTTTGCGATACTCATACTGGGTTCGCAACCAACGTTCGGTCAGGCGGTCTCGCAAGCTCAAGGCCAGCGCATAAAAAACGTCCCAATCCTTGACCGTGGTGGTATCCTTGCCAAGCGAATACTCCAGATGATTGAGAAATTGCGACACCATCTCGCTGGGACATTGCTCTGCCTGATCGGTAAAGAAAATCGACCGGTTGCTGTTATTGGGAATATATCCTTCTTTCATTTTGATCCTCTATCCTATTAAGCATGGACAAAAATCCAAAGTGCGGACAAAAACGCCTTCTTCAGTTGCCCAGTATGCCCAAAAGCACTCCCGCCGCTACCGCTGATCCGATAACGCCTGCAACATTCGGCGCCATCGCATGCATCAGCAGAAAATTGGATTTATCATACTGTTGTCCAACCATTTGGGAGACACGCGCCGAATTGGGGACTGCCGAAACTCCCGCATTGCCGATCAGCGGATTGATCTTATACTTGGATACCAGATTCATCAATTTGGCAAATAGAACTCCGGCAGCGGTGGCAATACTGAAAGCCAGCGCACCCAAAAAAAAGATTTTGAGCGAACTGGGAGTCAAAAACACGCTCGCCGATGTCCGTGCTCCGATCGTTAGCCCGATCAGGATGGTGACGATATCCACCAAAGTAGTCCGCGCTGAGATCGCCAGACGGTCTGTAACCCCGCTTTCCTTGAGCAGGTTGCCCAAAAAAAGCATTGCCAGAAGCGCTATCCCACCAGGAGCGATAAAGGCGGTTACGATAAAACCGACCAAGGGGAAGAATATTTTTTCCCGTTTACTCACCAGACGCGGCGACTTCATCCTGATCAGCCGTTCCTTCCTGGTGGTAAGGAGGCGCATGATCGGGGGCTGGATGATCGGCACCAATGCCATATAGGAATAGGCGGCGATCGCTATCGGGCCCACCAGTTCCGGTGCGAGTTTGGATGACAAAAAGATCGACGTGGGACCATCTGCTCCACCGATGATACCGATGGACGCTGCCTCCATAACCTTGAACCCCAGAAGCAGCGAACCCAATAACGTGGCAAAGATCCCCAATTGTGCCGCCGCTCCCAATAGTATTAGTCTGGGATTGGCGATCAGAGTCGAAAAATCCGTCATCGCCCCAATTCCCAAAAAGATCAGCGGTGGATAGATCCCTGCCCTTACCCCATAATACAAAAGGTTGAGCACCGAGCCCGCGTCACTTACTCCCGAACCCATCAATTCCACGCCTGGGATATTGCCCACCACGATTCCAAAACCGATTGGTACCAGAAGCAGCGGCTCATACTGACGGTAGATCCCGAGCCAGACGAAAAACAAACCCGCCACCATCATCAACCCATTGCCCCATGTGACGTTCCAAAATCCGGTGGTATGGAAAAACTGCAGTAATTCGCTCATTGCCTGCTCTCTAATTCGATCAGTGTATCTCCGTCATTGACCGTTGTGCCTTTTTGCACGTTGATGCGCTTGACCTTGCCCTTCATATTGGCGCGAATGTCGGATTCCATTTTCATCGCCTCGAGAACTAACACCACCGTGTCTTCCGATACCATGTCACCAGGCTTGACCAGAACTTCCATGATCATGCCCGGCAAGGGCGCGCGAATGATCGGTTCGATCTTGGTTACAGGTGCTTTGACCTCGGTAGGAGTAACCCTCTCGGGCTTGGGACGTAGCGGGGGAGTGGCATCGCTGGCAGTGATATCCATGGTAAAGAGCAGATCGCCTTCCTGCACCAAACTGCGCTCCTTGACGTTGATCGCGGCAATTTTTCCACTCACCGGCGCTGCTATCTCCGATTCCATCTTCATCGCTTCCAAGATCAGGATCGTCTGTCCCTGTTTTACTTCATCGCCCTCTTTAACCTTGATGGCAACGATCACTCCAGGAAGCGGCGCTTTGACTGCGCCGGACTTCATATCGATGCCACTGGATAGGGCTGGGGCGATCGGCACCGCTTTTTCTTGCAGTGCCAGTTTTGGGATGTTTACCGAACTGTCATCTTCGATCTCGATCAGGTATTCACTGCCGTTGACGCTTATCTTGGCGTGCGATCCGCTATATTCCAGCACTTTGGCTTCGTATTTCTCTCCGTTGATTATGAGTTTGTAGGTCTTCATTTTCCTCTCTTCATAAATCTGAAATTGGGTAGTTCGGTCACCCGGCTGGCATGCCACAGATTTACCGATGCGCGTTTGAAAGTAAGGATCAATCTGCGGCGCTCCGCAATGGAATTGATATGTAAGTGCAGCGCTGTGATGGCAGCGATGATGACGTTGCTGCTCAAGTTTTGCGGTTGATCTGTCACCTGTCCCTGGGGATTAACCTTGATAATATTTGCCACCGGAGCCGTGGGAGCTATATTGACCCGATGCAATTGCGAGATAATAATACTGGTGAGCACCAGTGCGGAAAATACGATCAGCATCCCGACCAGTGTGATGCTCAATCCGTGTGCCATCCGGTTTTCCTGATAGATATCACAGGCGCGTTTGACTTCCTTTGGATTGAGTTGCAGTGCCTGTAGCGTCATATGATCCATGCTTCGATCCAGCGGGCCTCGGGTCGAGATCGTCAGTTGCTTGAATTTTTTGATCGGTACCTGGAGCAGGGAGGACACCTCCGAAACCGTGTTCAGTTCATTAAACCCAAGCACTGCGGATTCATAAGCCAGTTGTGCCCGATAAGGCGATATCCCCAATTTCCGCAGTGACTTCGCATTCAACGCTTCGTTAGCGGGATCGAGATCCAGAAAGCGTTTCCACCGGGCAAAATCTGCGATCTGCAGTTTTTCCGCCACCTCCTGGAGGGTGTTGGATTCCAAAAATCCATACCGTTCATGGATCTCAAGTTCTTTGAGTTGTGCCAAACTGTCAGTTATCGTCTGCACCGCCTTGAGCAACATCTGTTGCTGTATTTCAGGATCAATCTCGTTGGTGGCGGTCAAGCCATAGCTTGTTAGAACTATCAACAGTAGGATGAACCATGTATATCTCATCGTTGCATTCCTTACAATGGGATGTTGCCATGCTTGCGGGGAGGGATGCTATCCTTTTTGTTGGCAAGCATTTCCAGTGCCCTGACCAGTCGAAAACGGGTCCGTTCCGGTTCGATGATATCATCGATGTAGCCCTTTTCTGCCGCACTTATGGGATTGGCAAAGCGTTCGCGGTATTCTTCTTCCCGTTGAGCCAAAACAACTTTGGGATCTTCGGATTCCATCGCTTCTTTGCGGAAAATGACCTCCACGGCTCCTTTGGGACCCATCACTGCAATCTCCGCGGTTGGCCAGGCATATACCAGATCAGCCCGCATGTGACGGCTATTCATTACACAATATGCGCCCCCGTATGCTTTGCGCAGGATGACGGTTATCTTTGGCACTGTCGCTTCGGCAAAGGCATAAAGCAGTTTGGCGCCGTTGCGGATGATGCCGTTGTGCTCCTGATTCGTCCCCGGCAGGAAGCCCGGCACGTCCTCCAATACGATCAGAGGAATATTAAAGGCATCGCAGAAGCGGACAAAGCGCGCTCCTTTGATCGAGGCATCAATATCCAAAACACCTGCCAGAACCTTCGGCTGATTGGCAAAAACCCCCACGGTGTATCCATTCATCCGTGCAAAACCGACCACCACATTCTGGGCAAAACTCCGAGCTACTTCCAAAAATTCACCATCATCGACTATGGAATGGATCACATCCAGTATGTCATAGGGCTTGTTTGGATTTTCCGGTATCAGGTAGTTAAGTTCAGGACAGGCCCGGTCGATCGGATCTGTCGGGGGCAGATAGGGAGGATCTTCCATATTGTTTGAAGGCAGAAAACTCAGCAATTTGCGGATCAACATCAGCGCTTCACGCTCGTCATTGCTGATAAATTGTGCCACTCCACTTTTACTGGCATGAACCGCGGCGCCGCCCAGGTCTTCGGTACTCACCGTTTCGTTCAACACAGTCTTGACCACCTTGGGACCGGTTACGAACATATAACTGTTCTGTTTGTCCATGATCACAAAATCCGTGATCGCCGGCGAATAAACCGCTCCGCCGGCGCAGGGACCAAGGATGGCGGAGATCTGTGGGATCACACCCGATGCCATCACATTGCGCCAAAAAATCTCCGCATAACCCGCCAAGGCGTCGATCCCTTCCTGGATACGCGCTCCGCCGGAATCATTGAGCCCGATCAACGGACAGCCGTTTTTTAGAGCCATATCCATGATCTTGCAGATTTTCTCGGAATGGGTCTTGGACAAAGATCCGCCAAATACCGTGAAATCCTGGGCAAAAACATAGACCACCCGCTCATTGATCGTGGCACAACCGGTTACTACACCATCCCCCGCATACTTTTGCGTTTCCATCCCAAAATTTGTGCAGTTATGCGTCACAAAAAGGTCAAACTCCTCAAAACTATCCGGATCCACTAAGAGGTTGATTCGCGCCCGCGCTGTCATCTTGCCCTTGGCATGTTGTTCTTCGATGCGTTTTACGCCACCACCCAACATCGCCGCATCACGACGTTCCCGCAGCTTGATGATCGTTTTTGGTATCTCCATATTCTCTATCACCTTATGTTTCTTGTTTGATATCTGATCGGTCTTCAGCGGCTGCTTCTTCGCATAACATCTATCCTGTGCCTGCCGCTATTCATCTGTCCGGCAATCAATTATATTCTATCCTCCAGTATTGGCCAAGACATTACATCCCTGTTTTGTACAATGCTTGCCATGATTTTGACATCACCAAATTAGTAAAGGATTTTCGCTACATCTCGCCACAAACCGCCTGAGAATACCTTGAAAAGACCGATGAATAATATGGGGTGTCGTTCTTACGGCTGTAAGCAAACCATTTGTCAGACAGAGCCTGTCGTCATTCCAGCACCATCAGATGTTAGGCAGTGACTTCAGCCACCGTTCAGAACGCCACCAGGGATCAATCCGCAAGGGCATCCGGACATTTTAGGGACTTTAGTCCGGGAGAAATCCCCTCCCGCGGGACAGAAACCCTTCTGTTTATATGCTGGAAGTATGTCTCGCGTTCGGACTGAAGTCCTCGCTATGTCTAAAAACCCAGTAGGGGTGTATGTATTCTCAGGATCCGACACGGTGGTTGAAACCACCGCCTAACATCTGACCGCGCTGGAAAACT
>CAYZZE010000074.1:0-11197 GCA_964482845.1 uncultured Candidatus Cloacimonadota bacterium | reverse complement strand
AACCTTCTAAAGACCGTTGCATAATTCGGAGCGGATGACGCTAAAACCATATCAAATCTATCCGTCATACAATAACCGTTGTCATTACGGACTACGTTTGGATAAGAGATGTATTTCTTTTTCACGTTCTCGATGTTTGGTGATTCCAGTATGTGCAACGCTCTTAGCAAGTTAATCGATGAACCTGAAGACAAATAGGAATGAAACAAGGCGTTAGCAAGATCTCAGACGGGTAACATGGCGCAGTAATTCCCTTTGACAAAAACGAACTCCTGTTTTCAAATGCTCCGAGGAAGAATAATCCAAGGAAGTCACAAGATGAAAAGACATGGATGTCAATTTCCCAAATCTCCACGTCGCACCTTTTTATATGACGTGGAAGAGCATTGGTATCGGGGATTGGTGAGCGCCAAATTTGGCTTGGAAAATCCAGTGATCAAACGTAGCAATTTTGGTGAGTATGATATGGCTGTCAGTTATGGCACCAGTGTATTGCAAGAGGCGGCAGCGATCAATCATGTAGCGGTTTACAATATTGATCATATGTCACAGATCAGGTTTAACGGCAAAGATTCCGCAGCCCTTTTGCATCGAGCCCTCACTGCCAATATCATCGATATGAAGGCGGGACAGTGCAAGTATAGTTTGTTGTTGAACGAAAAAGGCGGCGTTCAGGACGATATGATCGTGATGCGGATTTCGGAAAGCGAGTTCATTGTGGTCATCAATGCGGGGCATGATATAAGCGATAAGGTCATTATAGGTGGGCAAAACCTGGAGTTCATCGCCGATATCGACAGGATCATGAGTTGTGTCCAGAGCGGGGAGGATGTCTGTGCCGAGGATATTTCGGATCAATTGGTCAAAGTGGACGTCCAGGGCCGGCTGTCCATGAAAGTGATCAAATCGGTATATGGCGATTACGTCTTAAAAAACCGCAATCAACCTGACAAGAATATGAGTTTCTTTACCTTCAATGAATTTGACCATGACGGCGCGCTTTATTATATCAGCCGAACCGGCTATACGAACCGCTGGGGTTGGGAGATCTATATCCCAGTAAAGAATGCCGTGCGGGATTTTCAACAGATAATCAACCAGGCATTGGAACTTGGCGGCCTTTTGGTCGGTTTGGGGGGCAGGGATGAAAACCGCCTATCCGCCGGTGCTTATGGCTTGCCTTTGATGGGTCATGAATATGACCCGACACATACGCCAGTCAATGCCCCGCTTTTTGCTGCCGCTGTCGATCTGGAGAAGGACTATTTCGTTGGCAAAGCAGCGGTTATGAAAGATCTGGAGAATCCCAAACAGATGGCTGTCTTTATCTCGGAAGGGATCGTTTCCGGCAGAGGTATCTATCATGATGGCAAACGGATCGGGAGTGTCACCTCCAGTATGAATTCACCCAATGTATCGTGGGAACAGCGGTTGGCGATCGGCTCCAAACGAAAGAATGTCACCGAAGAAAATGGTATTGCCGCCATTGGCATTGGTTGGCTATATCAATCGCCATTTGATAAAGACGGGGACGGCAACGACGTAACGGTAATTGATGGGCGACCGGTGCGCTTACCGGTGGAGTTTTACCGTGAAACAGAAGGGAAAACTCAGATGGGAACAGCGGTATTGGGATATATTACGACTGAGGGGATCAGTCCGGCTACGGCACCCAAGCCCTTGAAAAACATCGAAAACTTGTAATACGGTAAGGACTTAGAACAGCACAGCGCTCAATCTTAGCAGCGTTTCTTGCCTGCCCAGAGCGTTCAAGATCAATGGTATCTCCGGTCCGGAACCCTGACTGATCAGGGCAATACGGATCGGAAAATAGAGGTTTTTACCCTTGATGCCGGTATCTGTAATGACCTTTTCGATCGCTTGGGTAAAAGTCGTCATTTCCCAATCAGGCAGAGAACGTAGAGCGTCGAAAAATGATAGGAGAACCGCCTGGGAAGTATCAGTACTGATATATTCAAGGTTTTTATCACCAATTGCCTTGGTTTCATAGTATATTCTGGCATGATCTGCTATATCGGGCAGGAGAGTGGCATAATTGCGTACCAGATCAACGATCCGGGAAAACCTGCCATAATCGGATGTATCCAGATTGAGGGACTGGAACTGGGGCTTGCAGAGGTCACATATCTCGCTCAGATCGGTCTTTCTAATGTATTGGCCATTCATCCAGTCCAGTTTGGTCAGGTCAAATACGGCGCCGGATTTGTTAACCCGATCCAAGGAGAACTCCGAGATCAATTCGTCCAAAGTAAAAATCTCTCTATCATCGGCGGCGTGCCATCCCAGCAGGGCGATGAAATTGATCAGGGCTTGTTTGAGGTATCCGCGGGTAAGGTAACTGTCCACTGAGACATCGTTCATCCGCTTGCTCAATTTGCTTTTATCCGGGTTCAGGATAAGTGGCAGGTGTACCCATTGGGGAGGAGACCAGCCAAAACACTGATAGAGCCAGAGATGTTTGGGCGTGCTGGATAGCCATTCTTCGCCACGGATGACGTGGCTGATCTGCATTTCGTGATCATCCACCACCGCAGCTAAATGGTAAGTGGGGAAATTGTCGGATTTGATCAAGACCTGATCATCGGATTGGGTGGAATCCATCTGGACCTTGCCGCGAATCAGATCGTCGATCTCAAAGCGATGATCATCCGGCATCTTCAATCTGATCACGCATGGTTCTCCGGCTTGGAGTTTTGACTCGATCTCAGAGGGTTGCAGATGGAGGCAACGACGGTCGTATTTGGCAAATTCGCCTTTTTGCTTTTGCTCCGATCTCATTTGGTCTAGCGTTTCCGGTGTGCAAAAACAACGGTAGGCATTACCCTGATCCAGGAGCATTTGAACATGCCGGTGGTAGATCGATAGGCGCTGGGATTGGATGTAGGGTGCATGGTTTCCGCCGACCTCCGGCCCCTCATCATAATCCAGTCCCATAGTCTTCAGGGTGGTGATCAGATTTGCCATCGCGTCCGGGTCCAGGCGGGTCTGATCGGTGTCTTCGATGCGCAGGATGAACGCTCCACCCTGGGAGCGGGCAAACAGGTAATTGTAAAGGGCAGTTCGCAAGCCGCCTATGTGAAGATTTCCTGTGGGACTGGGGGCAAAGCGGACGCGGATAGGTGATGATCTCTCGGTCATGATTCAAACTCCATAGTTATCAATTTTCAACTGCGCTTCCCAACCGGGGAAGACCTGCTTCAGATACGATGTCTTGATGACTCGGTAATGGGGCTCATAGTGTTGGGCAAAGTTATCAGAATGGGAAGGGTTACGCTGTTTGGTGATATACTCGGCAAGTAATTGCCGGTCACTGACATATATACCGGTTGAGGACTCCAGGCAGGATTCGGCCTGGTGCCAAAGGCCAAGCCAGGAATTATGATGATAGCTAAAACATTCGGCAGACGCAACAAAAACATCAGAAAGGAATTTGACGTCACAGCCGTGATCAATGCCATGAATTGCCTGGATGGTTTCATCCATAATGCTCAAACTTATTCTGGCTAGTTCGTAATTACTCCGAAGTGGCTGGATCAATGGAAGATAGGGCTGGTTCATGGATCCAAATTCGGCTTTGATCGATGCCTGCACTTGGTCGGGATGGGCGATATAATGCGCCGGTCCAAAACAAGACTGGAGACAGATCTTGTAATAATCCTGCCATCGTGCTTGAGGATGCAGATCCCGTTCCCACTGGCAGATCAGGATCAGTTCATCTAAGGAAGGCAGGGGAAGCATAAACAAGTTTACCACTCTTGATGACGGCTTGAACTCTTATTGAGGAGAAATCAATCCCGGTTGATATGGGATGGTTCAGGATAGTAAAATCTGCCTGAAAACCTGACTCGATCTTTCCCAAGCGATCTTCGGCATGGGATAGATAGGCCGCATTTTTGGTGTAGATATCAATGGCTGTGGACGTATCCAAGCGTTCATCCGGGTTGTGATGGAGTATCGCACCTACCAACCCCTGCCGGATATCCAATTCGGTCACATACCAATCCGAACTGCCGGTGACGATGATTCCATTTGTTTGCATGGTTCTGAAGCGGTTCATCAGTTGACTGCGGTGATGGCCCAGTAATGTGGGATAAAGCCCATCTTTGCCACCCCAAAGAAGGTCAAATGACGGCTGTATAACACATACGGCAGCAGAAGCGGTGATCTCGCTGATCAGATGATCGGGCGTGAGCTCACAGTGGATCAACTGATGTCTGAGGTCTTGGTGATCCGTCTGATATAAATGTCGATAGATGTTATTGATTTGCGAAATGGCACGGTCTCCGATGCAGTGAACGGCTACCTGTAGTCCCCGTGAATGTGCTTTGTGGATGAAGTCAAACCAAAATCCATCGGAGTGATATAACTTGCCAAGATTGTCCGGTTGGCCTTGATAGGGTTCAGATACCGCTGCCGTATATGAGCCAAAAGAGCCGTCAGCCAGAATACACCCCCCGATGCGCTTGGCTCCTGCTTCGAGTGCTGCTTCGATATTAAATGATTGCGGGTATATGACATACTCAACCGCAAATTGGGACAAGCGGTCGCGGATCAAGGCATAGTGGGTGATGCTGTCCCGAGCGTCGCCGATCATGGTATGAATAGTGGTAAAACCACCCTTAAGAGCACATTGAGCGGCGCGATGATAAGCATTAAGGATCGTCTCTTCATTACACTGGGTATGCACCCAGTGCACGATCCGACCGTTATCCGAGCCACGATATACGCTTTGGTCGGGGAGATTGAACCCATCGATCCGCATATGCGACACGAGCAAAGAATTTACTACACAACTATGGCCATCTATACGTCTTAATAGCAGGAACATATCATTGCATACTTCATCCAGTTCTTTAATTGTCGGGAAGCACTTCTCCTTGATATTGTTCTCATCCAGGTTCCAGGCGATCAATATGTTCTCACCGCGTTGGATAAGATTATCCCTTTGTGCCCTGATCGCATCCTGGATCTCGACGATGGAACGGCACGAACTCAGATCGAGGCCATTGGAGTATAGACCACCCTCAAAACTGTGGGTATGGGTATCGATAAATCCCGGATATAAACAGGCTTTATCGAGATCGAAAATTGGGTACTGCGGGGGAATGGGATCGTCAATTGTAAAGAACTTTTCGATTCGTCCATTGCGGCACAGGATGGTATTTATCTGTGGATCGAATTCTCCCTCTCGCCAGATGCGGGCATTGGTGAATATTGAACAATCCATCAAGTGTCAAAGAGCCCTTTGAGGAGATTGTAAAAGAGATTTACCGGGAAACCCATCACGTTGAAATAACAGCCATTGATCCGGCTGATAAACTGGCTGCCATAGCCCTGCACGCCGTAAGCGCCGGCTTTGTCAAAGGGCTCATGGGTCGCCAGATAATCACTTACTTCCTGCTCGTTCAGATCAATAAAGGTTACACGGCTTTTATTGTATCCGGTGACGATTTTCTGGCAGTATTTGATACACAAACCGGTATAGACGCTGTGGGTTTTGCCGGAAAGGCGATACAAGAAATCGCTCGCTTCATCTTTGGACTGCGGTTTGCCCAATATCCTGTCATCAAGGTAAACTACCGTGTCCGCACCAACGATCACAGTGTCCTCATCAATCCGGGAAGTAATTGCCATCACTTTGTTTCTGGCATGTTTGATCGCTTGTAAATAGGGCGCTTCGTTGGTGATTGGCTCGGCGATATTGGTGGGAATGACCAAGCATTTGACCCCTAAAAGATCAAAGATCATACGCCTTCGTGGAGAAGCCGATGCGAGCAGTACTTTCTTGCATTTAAGTATATTGTGTATCATAATCCTTTACCTTGCGGCATGAAGTTTGTTAGGGGCTTTAAGTCAACATAATTCTGAATCAGGAAAGAAAATCCTTGCACAAAAAACAGCACACAGAAAACCTCGTCTCATAAACAACACATACACAGGAGAAAGAAGATGGAAAGAGTGCACAACTTTAACGCCGGACCGGCTGTATTGCCGGAAGAAGTGATACTCGAAGCACAGGCAGACCTCTTTAATTACAAGGGGATGGGACTATCTGTGATGGAGATGAGCCACCGCAGCAAAGAGTATCAAGAAATAATCGATGCCACCAATGCAGCCATAAAGCGTATCCTCGGGATTGGAGACGAATTTGAGGTGCTATTCCTGCAAGGCGGAGCAAGCTTGCAATTTCTGATGGTGCCGATGAACTTTGCTTTCGAAGGCAAGGAAGCCAATTATATCAATACCGGACAATGGTCAACCAAAGCCATCAAAGAAGCCAAGAAGATCGGGAAAAAAGTCCACATTGCCGCCACTTCCGAAGACCGTAACTTCTCTTTTATTCCGAAGAACTGGTCTCTTTCGGACAACCCTTCATATCTGCATATTACCAATAATAACACGATCTTTGGCACAGAGTGGAAGATCGATCCCTCCACTCCGGCAAACGTTCCACTGATCGCTGATATGTCATCAAACTTCATGAGCAAGCCCATCGAGATGGACAAGTATGGCTTGATCTATGCCGGAGCCCAGAAAAACGTGGGTCCCAGCGGAACGGTGGTCATCATTGTTCGTAAGTCACTACTTGAGCAGTCCATTGTCGATCTTCCCACCATGCTGGACTATAAGGTCCACGCCAAGAACGGATCGATGTATAACACGCCCGCTACCTTCACGATATACATGATCGGTCTGGTGATGAAATGGATCGAAAATTTCGGTGGGCTGGTAAAGATCGAACAAAACAATATCGCCAAAGCGAATTATATCTATGGTGCCATCGATAATTCCGATGGGTTCTACAAAGGAACAGTGGACAAGGAAGATCGCTCCCTGATGAATATTACCTTCCGGCTTCCGAGTGAGGATCTGGAAGCCAAATTTATCAGTGATGCCAAAAAGAACGGAATGATCGGTCTCAAAGGACATCGTGACGTCGGCGGATGCCGTGCTTCGACCTATAATGCCCTCCCCTTGAAAGCGGCACATGATCTGGCTGAATTTATGAAGCAATTTAGCCTGCAGAACGGATAATCCGAGAATAAATAGAACAAGAATGAAAGTAATGCCTGTCTTGCCAATCTTGCCAAGGCAGGCACTTACTTATAAAGGATGACAATGACCCTGATACACCTTTTTTCCCGTGGCGGACTACTGATGTACATCCTGCTCGTCATATCGATGATCGCAGTGACCATCATTATCAAAAAATATCGGCAATTGAGTCATATACGCAGGATGAATTCACGTTTGAACGATAGAATGCATCAACAAGACCGGTTGGACAATATGATTGGAATAATCAAAGTATATGGACAGGAGTGTCCACTGGGGATCATGCTTAGTAAGCTTTTCCTGACCGATAACGTCGATCTTTCATTGTTAAAGGAAAGAATGGAATCCAATGCAGCCCATGAGATTCATAATCTTGAGAAAGGTTTTGGCTGGCTTTCTACATTTGCTGCTGTAGCCCCGCTGATAGGTTTCTTGGGAACGGTTATGGGTATGGTCAGAGTTTTTATGAATATCCAGGCCCAAAGCGCCAGCGGCGTCGATATCAATATCCTTGCCGGCGGTATCTGGGAAGCATTGCTCACGACGATTGGCGGATTGATCGTGGGAATAGTGACCATCATCTTTTACAATGATCTGGTGCAACGATTGGAAAACCTGACCAAAGAGATGCAAGAACAAGCATTGGAGTATTTGATCAGGCATACTCGGCTCAAGGAAAAGGATAGATAGGATAAATGCAGATCAAGACAAGCAAAAAGAAGATCTCGAGCACGATCCTGATTTCAATGACCGATGTCATCTTTCTCTTGATCATCTTTCTGTTAATCGCTTCCAATTTTGCTTCCCAGACGGGGTTGCCCATTCGCCTGCCGGGCTCACACTCTGCGGTCAGACAGACACACCAGGTGATTAAGATCGTTTTTGCCAGCCCGGACAATATTCTCTTTATGGGAGAAAAGACCAATATGGCAGAATTGCAGGAATTGCTAGCGCTCCACTTTGAGTCAAGGGAACAGGTGGTCAGATTGTCCGCCGATTTTCAGACACCGCTCCAGACGATCATCGAGATCATGGATAAGATCCGTGCCGCCGGTTATGATCGGATCTTTGTCGCCACAGAAGCAATCAGACAAAGATAGGTAATGAAAAAGTATCTGCCATTGCTGAAAACTCCCGAAGCGGCATCGGCCATAATCCATCTGGTACTGTTTTTGCTCCTCGCCATGATCGCAATCAAGCCGCAGGAAGCAGTGCAGTGGCACAGTTTTGAGTGGCAACCCAAAATTGAGGAAGACCGCGTTAAGGGCGCTTTTACCGTTCAACAGAAGACTGATGATCGTCCCCTAAGCGAGACAGTTCAGGAGCACCAAACGAGACAGACAAGCCAACAACCGATTCTGAGAAGTGATACTCCCCCAATGCAAAAACCCGCTGAAAGCGATCTCATCGATCCAATCCATCATCCGGAGCCGCTGCAGACCAAACCGGCCATTCCTCGAATGCGTATGGGCTTAAGGCATCTTAACGGGCAAGCACAAGGCGAGGGACAATCAGGCGGAGATGGGGAATTTGGCGTAATCATTGATACAGACGACATTGAAGTAGTTCTACGGGTCATGCCGGATGTGGAAGTGCGGGAGTTTGGCTCGGTCACGCTTAATTTTCGTCTCCGCTCCAATGGAACGGTCGATCCTTTTTCGATCGTGATACTGGGATTTGACCGTGGTTTGTATGGCAGTGCTTCGGAGGAAGCGCTCAAAAAGTGGCGCTTCCGGTTCAAAGGCAGATTTAATCCAAGTAAAGTGTATCAGATCTCCTTCAAGTTTATCCCCCAATAAGTGTCATGAACCAGTCGAACAATCAGATACCAAAACTGGTGGGTATCCTCAACGTGACACCTGATTCCTTCTATGATGGCGGTTGTTTTTTGGAGAATGAACCCTTGTCCCTGCAGATCGATAAATTGGTCAATGCCGGATCAGATATCATTGATTTGGGTGGGGAATCCACTCGTCCCGGATCTCTGCCGATATCTCCGGAAGAGGAGTTAGGACGCATTCTGCCGGCTTTACAGGCGATCCGAAGGTTTTCGGATATACCCATTTCTCTGGATACCCGCCGGGCAGTTGTTGCCCGTAAGGCATTGGATTTTGGTGTCACTATTATAAACGATGTTTCGGGTTTACGATATGATCCAGATATGGTCGGGGTCTTAAGTGATAATCCTGATCTCGATATAGTCATCATGCATTGTAAGGGCGAGCCGGCTACCATGCAGAACAATCCTCATTATGACGACGTTATAGGTGAAATCTTGGAATTCTTCCGGGAACGGATCAATTTTTGTGAAGAGCATGGTATAGCATCCCAGCGGATTATTATTGATCCCGGGATCGGTTTTGGCAAGGATCTAAGCCATAATCTACAGATTCTGCGTCATCTTGCCCGATTCAAGGAAGTGGGTGTCCGTCTGATGCTGGGGGTATCGCGTAAGAGATTCATCAATGATCGGGTTTCGCCTTCCGATAGATTACCCGGAACGCTTGCCACTGTCGTCTTTGCCATCCGATCCGGAGTGGACTATCTGCGCGTGCACGACGTTGGGGAACACCTCCAATTTATCTCGGTTTATCAAGCCATCAATGGAATAGGATGATGGCATGAGTATTCTGATCCCTCAGTTCAAAGACATATTTGATATCATCCTGATCGCTTTTCTGATCTATCAATCCTTGTTAATGGTGAGACGTTCGGGGGGATACCAGGTTTTGTTGGGACTGGTGTTTATCTTTATGCTTTATTTCATGGCTTTGGTTTTAGAATTGAAGATGGTTTCCGGGATACTAAACGCCTTTCGCAGTTTATGGGTGGTTGCCTTGATCATTCTCTTCCAACCGGAGATCAGGTCGCTCTTGGCAAAATTCAATGTAACCCAGGGGATCAGCACCGCGTTTAAACGCCGTGAGAGCATCTCCTATTCGGGTGCCCTGATCGATGCTGTATCTGCCATGTCCTTCCGCAAGATAGGTGCTTTGATCGTTATTGAGAACAAAAGGAAACTGACGGACGTGATCCATGGCGGAGAGACGATCGATGCCGCCATCACTCTCAGTTTGATCCTTACCATATTCAATTCTCGTTCCATTCTCCACGATGGGGCTATCATCATTCGCAATGGCCGGATCATCGCTGCCAAAGTATTGCTGCCGCTATCGAAGAATCCCGAATATGTCAAAAAATTTGGCACCCGTCATCTTGCCGGTATAGGAATTACCGAAAACAGCGATGCCACTGCCATTATTGTCTCTGAGCAAAGCGGCAGGGTCTCACTGGCTACTGGTGGTATCATCCAACAGGATGTAGCGTTTGAAGAGTTGCTACAGATCATCACTGATGCTACCAGATAATCGTCCTCTGCTCATTGGAATCACCGGTGGTATTGGCTGTGGCAAATCAAGCGTCTGTGATCTGATCGCCAACGATTTTCCCGTGATCAGTGCTGACCAAATAGCCAAATCATACCTCAAAGAGCCGGATGTTCGAGAGATCCTCGTCCAGCGTTGGGGACCGGAGGTCTATGAAGGCGACTTGCCGGCAAATGCCAGGATTGCCCGTATCGTCTTCAATGACCGGCAGGAATTGGAGTTTCTCAATTCTCTCATTCATCCAATGGTCTTATCAAGATTCCAGAAAATTGTTGATACTTCGGAGGAGGAAGTCCTGTTCTTCGAGATACCGCTCCTGTTTGAAGCAGGATTACGTGATTGCTTCGATTTCGTTGTTTTCGTATATTGCCAGCCAGAGATCCAACTTGAGCGTCTTGTCAGGCGCGATAAGGCATCTTATGATGAAATGCTGAAACGGATCGAGGCACAAATGAGCCAGGACGATAAACTACTTTTATCAGACCACGTGATCGACAACAGCGGGGATGATGAATCTCTAAAGAACAGCGTTGACCTCCTGATACAACTTATTGCCAATGTTCCGCGACGGCGGATTCTTCCATTCAAAACTGACTGATCTGATTTAACACCTTAAGCCATTATCATGTGGATTGCTTATTAACTCTGTAAGCATACTCGGATTTAGTAATCAAGATCGTCGAATAATATGGGGCATTGTTCTTGCGGCTATAAACCCGAATTATGCAGTAAGA
>CAYZZE010000073.1:0-11257 GCA_964482845.1 uncultured Candidatus Cloacimonadota bacterium | reverse complement strand
CCGGCGCCATCAGATGTTAGGCGGTGGTTTCAACCACCGTTTCGGATCGTGAGAGGACATACTACCCTGCTGGATATTTCGACAATGGGAGGATTTCAGTCCGAACGAGCGACATATGCCAACGTATTAAAAGAAGGATCCCTGGCCAGCGGGAGAGGATTACTCTCGGACTAAGGTGCTCAAAAAGTCCGGATACCCTTGCGGGTTGATCGTTAGCGGCGTTCCGAACGGTGACTGAAGTCACCGCCTGACATCTGCTGGCGCTGAAATGATACCGGATCGTGTCTGACGATTAGTTAGTTTATGGCCGTAAGAACAAAGCCCCATATTATTCAATGGTCTTGAACATTGGATGGCAAAGGGAAATATAAGCTTCACAAGGGCAAGGATATCTTTTTTCCTATCTTGGCTGATTGGTATATCGCCTGGATGATTTCCACCGATTTGCGTCCATCACGTCCATCCGTGGTTGGCTCAGCCCTTCCCAAAAGAACATCTGTCACATTATGATAATAGGGCGTGTGGCCAAAGCCGTAAACATTGGGTGGTTGATAATTGGCGTCAAGGGCAATACGGTCGTCATCGTCATACTCGTCAAATTCCCATTTCTCGATCTTATTGACGGCAACGCCTCCCACTTTGACGGTGCCTTTTTCGCCGATGATTGTGATGGAACCTTCAAAGTTCTTGGGATAGGTTAGCATAGTAACATTGATGGAAGCGATGGTCCCACTCCGGAAATGGAGCAATGCGCATCCGCTGTCTTCGGCTTCAATCCTGCGCTCCATGGTGGCAGTGTAAGCCATTACGGATTCAACGTTTCCCAGGAGCCAGCACATAGCATCCACATAATGACTTGCCTGGTTCATAAAGGCACCGCCGTCAAATTCCCAGGTGCCGCGCCACTTTGCTGTAGCATAATAGGATTGGGGACGCTGCCAGAAAACGTTGCTCTGTGCAATGTAGATTTTGCCGAAGCGGTCTTTGTTCATGGCACTTTTCAGAAGTTGCAGCGTATTGTTCAGGCGGTTTTGTTTGACCACGAAGAGATGAACCTTGTTTTTGTCGCATGCTTTGATCAGTGCATCCGCTGCGGCGATATTGATTGCCATTGGTTTTTCGGTGATGACATTGATCTTGTGGTTGGCAACATCGATCCCCATTTGGGGATGCAGCCCGCTGGGAGTGCAGATCGAAACCGCATCCAGTTTTTCGGTTTCCAGCATCTCGATGTAATCGGTATATACTCCGGGTATTTTATAGAATTCTGCTGCTTGCTCTGCCCGGCAGCGATCGATATCCGTGACCGCGCAAAATTCTGCCTCAGGGATCTGCTGCACTGCTTCAAAGTGATTCTTTGATATTCTGCCACAGCCAATAAGTCCAAGTTTCAAGGTCTTCATATAATTATCTCCATTTTTGATTTTTCAGATACCAATCACACATCTCCGCAACGCTATCCTCTATACTGTACCTTTGGACAAATCCATCCCGGTGTATCTTCTCTGCGGTAAAATATGTCGCTGTGGCCAGTTTTCTCATCCTGTCGCGATTAACCGGCAGATCGATGGAAAGCAACTTTGCCGGGACATCAAAAAGAAAACCGATCGCCACAGCATAAGCCAAAGGTAGTTTTATCTTGGGGATGCGGAAGGCAGGATTGAGGGCAATGATCTCCATCAATTGCCCTAAAGTGATGTATGGTTCATCCACGCAGTTGTAGTGTTCATAACCCGGTTTCAGCACCTGGATGCCAAAGCGGATCATGTCGATCACCGTGCTGCGTGCTACGATCGCCTTGACGTGATCGCCGGTTCCAATGGTCACCCAAGGGCGGCGGTGCATCATATCGATGAGTTTATACACGTTGGCAAAGTTGTATGGCCCATAGATCACGGCAGGGCGCAGAACGATCAGTTCTCTGGTCGGGTCTTGCCTCTGCCACTCTATGGATAGGAGTTCTCCTGCCAGTTTGGATTCTCCATAGGGATGGTCAGGCGCATAGGGTGCCGTCTCGTCCGCTTGCTCGATGGGATGTCCAAATACGGCGACGCTGCTGATGTTGATCAATTTGCGGATCCCTTTCTCCGAGGCAAAGCGGAGCAAGGTCTTCGTGCCATATTTATTGTGGCTGAAGTATTCGCCGCGGTTCACGCCAAAATCATGCTTGGCAGCGGCGCAATGGATGATTAGATCGATCTCAGCGTTATGCTTTTGCAGGAATGCGCCATGGATGAAATTCAGGTCTGATACTTTTCGAATGTCTCCGCTTAGGGTCATCGGATGCCGCTGGCCATCACAGTGATTGCTGATATCGATGCCGATGACCTTGTGTCCATCTTTTACCAATTCCCACATTAGACGGGAGCCGATGAATCCATTGCTCCCAGTGATCAGAATGTTCATAAATTTTCCTTTTGAAAGGGCGGATCAGAGTCCGCACCTACGATTAGCGGATGGGTTTCCACATCCCAAAGTTCTTTTTTACCATAAAATTTTTGAGCGCCACGGCTGATGAATAGACCATAGCGATATAATAAGCCAAAAGACCAAAACCGGGAACGCGTATCCCTTTGTCCTGCATAACGAGTCCCATCATCCCCAAGCCAATGACCAGCAATTGCAACACCAGTACAGCGCAGTAAAACGGCAGGGCAGTAAGAAAAGCCGAACTCACCAATGCACCTGCGACAAAGATAAAGAACAGCCAGCGCAGGATCTTGTGTGAATAGAGGATAAAAGAGATGACCGGAAACCTGAAAGGATTGAGCAGGATTGCGTGTCGCTTGATCGCAAACCATTCTTGGGAGATGATCCTGATCTTGCGGGAGATCTCTTCGCTGGCTCTTTCCGTCTCGTCCTCCCAGACGATGGCTCTGGGCTCATAAACCGCTCGATATCCATTTTTTAGGACGTTCAGGGTGCGTTCAAAGTCGTCCACAGACTGGCGGTCGATCTCCGTAAACAGCGCTCTTCGGATCAGGAAGATGGAGCCATTGGCTCCCGCGATCGACCGGAGTCCGCTATCCATTCTTTTCAAGAACGATTCGTACCGCCAATATAATCCTTCGCCCGACTTCTTATCGCTTCTGTTCAATAGGCGCAACTCGCCCGAAACCAATCCGATATCTGGCGAAGATAGCATCCGGCGAACCAGTAGTTTTACCGACGAGGGATCAAAGATGGAATTGGCATCGGTGGACAGGACATAGTCACAATCAAGTTGCGGCAAGACGAGATTATGAGCCGATTGCTTGCCGGCACGGGGTTTTTGGATGACCAGTTCGATATTACGGTCGATGTATCGGGATACAATGTCATTTGTAGCATCGGTGGAATCATCTGAGATCACGATCATGCGGATCCTGGCCGCGGGATAATCCAGAGATAGGAAGGAAAGTATCTTCTCCTCAATGGATATTTCCTCATTAAATGCAGCGCAGAGGACAATGATGGAGGGATATTCGCATGGCGCAGGAATTGCCGGATCCTTCTTCAACAGGTTGATCACATAAAGGATAACTCCATAGAAGAGAACGTGATAGGATAACGCTGCCACGCTCAGCCAAAAGATTATCTGCAATATCATTAGGGAATTATCCTATTCTTTCTCGGACAGTGCATGCTCAGAATGCACGGTATATTGTCAAGGCCTATCATTGTCCTTGCCTCACATCAAAATCCTCTACAATGCATTTTGCTACAACTTCCGGGTTCAAGGAGGTGAGACATTCGGCTCGGCAACGAATTCTCTTCTGATGCACGCAAGGGGCACAGGGCATGACTGACCTAATGACGGTGGCATAAGGATTATGCGGGGCTGTTTGCCTTTCATCTCCCGGACCGAAAATTGTGTAAGTTTTTATGTGGAAACAAGAGGCAATATGTCCGATGCCGGAATCGGTGTTAATCAATAGGTGGCTTTGTTGCAGAGCAGCGGCGACGACATCCAATGATACACCCGTTAGTAGTGGAAAACCTGTGGATCGGGATATCATGTACCCTTCCTCCCTTTCGTCCGGACCGGCTATCACATAAAACTCCCAATCAGGAAAATGCGTTTTCAATGACTTGATCAAAGTGATGAAATAATCAGGGTTCCACCTACGATACCGGTTTTTGGTGTTGCATCCGGGATGGATGGCAACGATAAACGACTGATGGGTAAAAGTATTGTTCAGGAAATCGGTGGCAATGCCCATGCTATCGCTACTGATATAGTATCGGGATCGGAATACGGCCCGGAACCGTGAGTCAGAAAAGATCACATCTGGCGCGGGAAGATCGTATAACAATGAAAAGAGGCGAATATTACCCATGGTCCTTGATATAGAGGGATCAAACTTACTTTTTATGGTATAAAGCGACAAATCACGGGAGCGGTATTCTCCACAGCGGATGCGGATCCCGGTGAGGAGAGCATAGATCCCTGCCTTACCCGAATTTGTCCCTGAAGTAACAATGATCCGGTCATACTTGCTACCACGAATATTCCAGATGTCCCTTACCATCGGCCAGGGCGAACAACTGCACTTATGCACAGATCCCATATAGGGCGCTCTTTGGATTGGCAATACGCTCGCCCATTGAAAAACCGCAAAATCAAACTTGAGCGCAGGATGAATAGCATGGATCAATTCTAACACAGGAGTTAGCAGGATCATATCTCCAATCCCCCAGGTATGGAGGATCAGTGTCTTATTCAATCTCTTGGGTGCGGTCATAAATACTTATCAACTGGCGGGTGAGGCATTGCCTTGAGAACCGTTCAGAGATCCGGTCATCTTTAACTCCGGTCAAAGATGAATTGATGATTTTGATGAGAGCATCCCGGATCGCCTCGGCATTGGAAAGATGGGCATATTGCCCTAGGTTGTGCGACTCGATCAGGTCTTTTATGATCCCCCGAGGAGGACCCAAAGCCAGAATGGGACGTTGCAAGCGGATCAATTCGAATAGTTTTCCCGTATACACACCCTCGGATTCTTTATCATCATTGATCACGATGAAGTTGATCGATGCTCCGGCAGAGTAGTTCAGCGCTTCTTTGTGGGGCTTGTATCCCAGGAATCGATAAAACTCATAGTTTTCATTCTTGATCTGCTGTGCCACGTTTTCCGGCAGGGTGCCAAGATGCAGGAACTGAAGATCCAGGTGAGGCATATCTTTGATCACCCGCAGCAGAGGCAAAGGGTTTCCCTTGAAACTATAGAATTTGCCCATATAGACGATGGTAGGTTTATCAAAACTTTGGGGACTTAAACTTACAAAGTCATCTTCATCAAAGCCATTGACGATGACCGAGGATTTTGCCTTGAGCCGGGGCAATATATCACAGTATCTATCCCTGATATAATCCGTAACAAACACCACGTGGTCGCTATGCCGGAGCGTCCGGTCGTCCCATTTGCGGATTATCCTATGCCTGAAGGGAAGGACGTTCGTTTCGAATAGGGGTTCAAATTGCCAGGCATCACGGTAATCGGATACCAGAGTGATCCGGGAGCCATAAATCTTTTTAAGCCAGATCCCCACCAGGAATGCCGAAAAAGGATATCCCGTGATATAGATGTTTTTCAGATGGTATGCCCTGATCAGCTTAACCGCCTTGAAAAGGGCAAAGGGAACCCAGCCGATCTGTTTGTCCAATGGAAAGAGAAAGTCATTGATCGTCTTGGTTACCTTCCAGAGGAAGCCCTTGATCGAAAATGATTGCGCCTCCATCTTAAAACGGATATCGGCGATAGCATCCACACCTTTTGCCGGAAGACCCAAACTGGGGGTCTTGAATATCCTCACCGAATCCGGCACTTCATTTAACAGTGAATAATCAAATACCGATTTGGGATACTTTGCCGGCGTCACCACAAAGGGTTGCCAGCCCTCTCTTACGAGGTATTTTACAAACTTCAACGGACGCTGAACCCCGCTTTCTCCGACGGGCGGAAATTCATTGATCAACATCAGGATCCGCTTATCGTGTTTCATAGACCTGCTTCAATCTTTGACAGAGATGTTCCAGTCGATATCTGTCTTCCACCAATTGTTTACCTGCTTGTGCGATCGAAGCGGCGAGATCCGGATGACTCATCAATTTTTGGATGCAGCACACAATATCTCCGATTTTCTGAGGTCTGAGCAGCATACCATTGATACCGTCTTCGATGACGCCATCTATTCCTTGTCCCTTAATACCCACCACCGGCAATCCGGCAGCCATCGCCTCCAGATATACGATGCCAAATGTCTCGTCATAACTGGGTAAAACAAAGGCATCAAACAAAGGCAGTAGATTACGGAATACAGAGTTTTCCTGTCTTCCGGTCAGTAGAACCCGGTCTTCGATGCCCAGGTCGGCGATCTGACGTTCCAGTTTAGCCCGGTATTCTCCCTCACCTACAATCACCAGATGTAATCCTGTCTCCGGGATCCGGGCGATTGCCTGTAGGAGCAGGTCAAAGCCCTTGGTTTTCTTCAGGTTGCCGGCACTGATTATCTTATACTTCGATTCACTTAGGAATGTCTTTACAGTATCGATGATCGGATGCGTGACGGTGGTGGCTTTTCCGATGGCGTTTCCAATAACGGAAATGGGAGTATTTCCCATCCAGGGCAAGATGATCCGTCCCAGGTTTTCGTTCACGGTAAAGACATGCGTCCAGTTACTGTAAGCCACCCGTAGGGCATATTGATAATACCCGGCGATCATCTTGGCCGCGATCGATCTTACATTGCGATATATCCAGATACGCCATTCGGACGATGAGGAATCCTGATGAATCCTCCCGGGCATGGTCTTGCTATTGTGAACCGTAAGATAACGAGGGATACTGAATCTCTTTAGCAATTGGGCAAGGCAATACAATTCAGGAAAGTGCCGGCAATCATGAACATGGATCAAGTCCGGGTGGAAGGAGCGGATCACTTGCTTCAGGTAGGGCAACACGTACCACCTGTAACTGATCACCGACACGCTATAAGCATAATTGGGGACGGGAAAATATACGCGGTGGACGGGGAATTGCTCTACTCCATATTCATGGCATGGCCTTGCCGGAAAATAAGTGGCAAGCACCATCACTTCATAATCTCTGCTCAGCATCTGTGCTTGATGCATTACGAAAATTCCATTTACCGGGTTATCGGCATGCGGGTACATATCGCTGATGATAAGAAGTTTGGGCAGTGTCCTGTTCATTGACTTGAGCTCCGGTTGAATGACTTGCCTTTGGCAAAATCACACAGTTCCAGGACATCCGCTTTCCTGAATACCAGATGACCCAGCATTTTTCCGCCTGAATTGCGATGTTCGTATATGATTATGCTCAAGAACCACCAGGCATAGGCAATGCTGGTGGCAATGGCAGCGCCCACGATCCCCCAGATCGGTATCAATAGCAGGTTCATAGTGATATTTGCCAGTAACGCGATCGCCGGCAAGATGATGCTGATGATCGGAAAACCCCTGCTATTCAGATAGTTATTGAAGAGCGAACCGAAACTAAGAAAAAAACTGGCAGGTATCAACCAAAGGTAGACGCTGTAAACTGGGACAAACGCTCTGCCATAAAATGCGGACAGGATGACTCTTCCCGCCAGCATAAAAGTTAGATTTGCCGCTCCCAATACAATGAGAAAAGCCAATAACACGCGCCGCATAATATGCCACTTTTGCTCCAGAGTATCGCTGTCTGTCAGTTTTACCAGTAGCAAGCCGCCCACGACATTGGAGGCGATCTGCAACCCCTCAATGATATTGGCTGCCACCGAGTAAATACCTACCTCGTTAAAACTTAGCATCCGCTTGATCAGGATGATGTCAAAACGCATCAAAAGCAGGATGAACAGCGATGACAAAAACACCCGGAATCCGTAAATATAGATAAGTTTGAGAAAATCCTTGTCCGGTAAGATAAAGCGTGCGTCCCACCTGCTGCGGTTCAGATAATAAACTATGGAAAATAAACTTGAAGCCAGCATTATACTCAAAACCCAAACCAATCTGTCAGGCCAGTTGAACACCAAAAATCCGGTAAGCAGCATCAACAGGAAGAGCAGCGCACTGCCAAACTGCGACATGGAGTGGTCAAAGATCTTATCCATCCCGAGATACAATGCCTGCAGTTGCATATTAAACTTGGTAAATGTTATACTCAGGACGATGATGATCATATACGCCGGACTGAAAGAAAACCCGATCAGTTCCGACAGCGGCTTAATCAACAATAAGCCCAGAATTGTAAAGACGGATGTTTCGAGCAGGAATTGAAACGCCGACCAGGAAAATAATTGCTGCAATCGCTGTGGATATTTACGCACGAAATAGGGATAACTGCGATATACTCCCAGATCTATCACCAACCATACAAACCCGCTAATGGTAAGGAGATAACTGTATTTCCCCTTTAGTTCCACTCCCAAATACCTGGCAGATATCCAACTGGCAAAAAAGGAGATGAACATTATCACCAAGCGGAAAGACCCGCTGAGCATAATGTTCTTTTTAAGGTTTACACCGCTCATCCGGTCTGTTCTTTGTCAGGATCAATGACATACCTGAGTTGTTGGCAGACATCAAAACCACGCTCGCCATCCGGAAGCACAACTATTCCCATGTTCTATTCGCACGGGAGCATCAAGTTCATTGATTGGGATCGAAGGGTCACTTTCCATCAGCGACCGATAATCAGAGTAATGAATGTCGCAGGCAACTCACCCGCCGGAGGGACAGGATCGACCCTTGGTTCCGTTACGGATAAACTGCCTGCGTTCACCTGATTATTTATGGTATGGAGCAACCACAGAGAGCAAGATGCCGTCCGGCGCTACTTTATCAGGATCATTTTCTTGGTATTGGAGTAGGTCCCCGATTTCATCCGGTAAAAATAGATTCCGCTACTGACGCTCCGACCGTTGTCATCGTCGCCGTTCCAAACTATGCTATTCTCACCGGCTCTGGTGACTTCGATGTCATATGATCTCACTTTCTGTCCCTTTTGGTTGTAGATGTTTATCTGAACCGGACCGGGTTGGGCGGTGCGGAAAGCGATGGTGGTGCTGGGATTGAAGGGATTGGGATAGTTTCCGGCCAGTTCTGTCTGGGCAACCGCTCCAGGAACATCATCCACCGGTACGCCGCCAAAGTCGCTCAGATAACGCGCCGTAACCTGATAGGTCTCAAAGAACTGGGTACAGAGCACTTTGACGCCAAACGGTGCAGTCGGTATGGTCGTGCCGATATAATCCGCATCATAAAATCCGGTGCGGAAAACGATCTGACCGGTCGGATCGGTAAGCGAGTAATTCTGTCCGTTGGCAAAGGAACCGGTCGGACTGACAAATTGCACGTTATTGAGCCGGATCAGGCGCGCTTCATAATTCTCCCAATTACTGGTCAATTGCTGGATCGTGATATTAGGAACGACCACATTGTTATTCGTGGAAGTGGGCGGTCCCGGGTTCATCACCGGAGTGAATTGCAACATCTCGCGGTAGGGAGAGATCCTGCCCACGATACCGGTTATTCCGTCATTTACATTGTAGGAAGTAGTCCAGGTGCCGGGCAGGTCATCTACCAGGATCGCGCCATGAGCATCCTGGATGAATTTCTGATTTCTAAAGGTCTGCCTGAAAGTCAGGATCACCTCGCCCGTTACCATATAGACCGTTGTCCCATCCTGGGGCTGATTTCTCAATTGTCCCAGGTTGTTGACCGCGACCGGAAAAATAAAACTGGCGGTGGCGATGGTGCTGGGTTCGTGAGCCGGAGCAAAAGCCCTTGCCTTTACCGTGGAAGTCGAGGTGATAGTAAAGGGTGCTGTGTACAGTGTGGAACTCTGGGTGGGATCGCTGCCATTGGTCGTATAGTAAATGGAAGCGCCGGCGGTGGCACATGTCAAACTGACCGTCACCGAAGAACCAAAGTATCCGCCGGGAGGCGTGATTTGTGGAGTGGCAGTGTAGGGCGTTCCGGACCCAAAAGCCGTCCAGGTGATGTTATCAATGGTCACCTGGCGATTCATGTCACCGCCTTGGATATTTCTGATCTCGAGAGTAAAATTACCCGGAATGTTCACGCCATTGACTACAAACAGATGGACGGTCGGATCGCCTCCGGATGCGCCGCCAAAGATCTGGGAATCCGCCACCCAATTATTGTTGATAAAAAGTGCCAATTGTCGGTCACCTACCGAGGTGTAAGCTTTGCGCATTTGAACCGAAAAATTGGCAATACCGTTCGGGATCGGAGCGGATACGATCCGGCTGGGAACGGCAGATCTTCTCAGGATCATTCCGTTGCCATCGATCGGGTTGTTGTTTGTCCCTGCTGTAGCGCCGGTCACATGATAGTAGTGCCAGGTTACACCATTGTTCCCGACAAAGTCACCGTCAATATAGCTTGTGCCGGTGTAGTTAAAGTTGTCGAATGTTTCCAAGCCTTGCGCCCATGAAGTACTCGCCAGGGCGACAAGCAAGAGGGTCAATACAAGTATGGTTCTCATAATTCCTCCCATGTAATTATGCAGGCAAATCAATTTCGTTCGCCGTCTATCTCTATAGAGGGCGCAACTATCTGCACTTCCGTAAATCTATCAAGTAAAAAATTCATCATCATTGCTGCTCATCACCGTAATCTATAGATAATATAAGCCATTCGGTCTTATTTCAAAGATATATTCCGCTTATCCAATTCCCTCCCTGTTCTTTCGCTTCGCGTTCACTCGAGTTCCTGCGTCATTCTTTGAGGATTTGGCTGAGCCCGGTTAAGGTGGTCGTCTGAATCGGGTTCATATTTTCTCTGAGTGCATATGACTATGCATGACCATTGAGCAAAATGGGGCATTGTTCTTTCGGCCATAAACTAACTAATTGTCAGACAAGATCCGGTGTCATTACAGCGTTATAAGATGTCAGGCAGTGACTTCAGTCATCGTTCGAAACGCGGCTAACGATCAACCCGCAAGGGTATCCGGACTATTTGAGGACTTTAGTCCGGGAGCAACCCCCTCCCGTTGGACAGGAATCCTTCTTTTCGTACGTTGGCCTATGTCTCTCGTTCGGACGGAAGTCATCTCTATGTCTAAAAATACAGTAGGGTTGTACGCACTCTCACGATCCGAAACGGTGGTTGAAACCACCGCCTAATATCTGATGGCGATGGAAAACGCATCACATTCATCTGATTGCGATGGAAAACTTATTATAAAGACCGTTGCACATAGGGGTATCACCGGCTTCAGCCGGTCGTTGCACTGAC
>CAYZZE010000072.1:0-11488 GCA_964482845.1 uncultured Candidatus Cloacimonadota bacterium | reverse complement strand
AGTCAGTGCAACGACCGGCTGAAGCCGGTGATACGCTTATGTGCAACGGTCTTTGGATTCATATAACATCGAGAACGAGAGAAAGTTATATCGTCTCTCACTCCACGCAGGCCGCAATTACCACGGTATTTGTCTGACAGATAGTCGGATATTGCCGTAAAGCCAACCATCCAGAACTATTCAAGGGTCCAAAGAAGATTTAGATTCAAGCAGTGGCTTAAATACATTTGACCCTCTTCTTCCCTGCTTCATAACCTTAGTATAACCTTACGGGCGTAAGGTTATACTAAGGTTATACTAAGGTTATCAAGCAAGGAGGAAGCAAAGTCAACTCTTTGATTAGTGGACGAGCTTTCTTGGGTATTCCTGCCGGTTATTTCTTTTTTGCCTGGTTTGCCACTGCTTGTTGGGCGGCGGCAAGTTCTTCATCCGGAGCGAGATAACGACTTTTAATCACGTTGAGATCGCGGTCAAAATCATAGATGAGGGGGATACCGGTGGGGACGTTGAGATTGACGATATCCTCGTCGCTGATGTTGTCCAAGGTCTTGATAATGGCGCGCAGACTATTGCCATGGGCGGCGATGATCATTCTATTTCCGCTTTTCAGGCGTGGAACAACGATCTCGTTCCAGAAGGGCATGGTTCGCTGGCAGGTATCTTTAAGTGATTCCGCCAGGGGCAGTTGCGCTTCGGTTAAATCCATGTAACGGGGATCGTGACCAGGATAGCGTGCGTCCTGCTGAGTAAGGGAAGGCGGCGGGATATCAAAACTCCGGCGCCAGAGTTTTACCTGTTCTTCGCCATACTTTTCCGCAGTTTCGGCTTTGTTCAGTCCCTGCAAAGCGCCGTAGTGACGTTCATTGAGGCGCCAGTCATTTTGCACCGGCAGCCACATCAGATCCATTTCATCCATGACGATCCAAAGCGTGCGGATGGCGCGTTTGAGGACGCTTGTCCATGCTTCATCAAAGGCAAAGCCGGCTTCCAAAAGGCGTTTACCGGCGA
Source organism: uncultured Candidatus Cloacimonadota bacterium (assembly GCA_964482845.1). GTDB lineage: Bacteria > Cloacimonadota > Cloacimonadia > Cloacimonadales > Cloacimonadaceae > VGPI01. The sequence goes on along the minus strand of CAYZZE010000072.1, from coordinate 10,480 downwards.
TATGCGCTTCGCTTATCCCTTTTTCGGAGAGATCGACATCCGTCCATCCGGTAAAGAGGTTTTCTTTGTTCCAGGTACTTTCGCCGTGTCTGATCAATACGATTTGATACAATTTGGTTCTCCCATGGGTTATTTTTCGCAACCGGGGTTCTCCGGCTTGGATTTGTAGGTCAGGGTTCCCGTCTGCTGTTCGATCCAGCGCGCCATAATATAAAAGAGATCTGAGAGACGGTTCACGAATTGCTGGATCTCGGGAGGGACAGGTTCTTTTTGTGCCAGTTCCGCAATGCGGCGCTCGCCTCGTCGGGCGATGGTGCGGCAGATATCGAGTTTGGCGGAGGCAATGGTCATACCCGGGATGACAAATCCGCTCAGATCGACCTCTGATTCAAAGCGGTAGATCAGGTTTGTCATCTCGGTCACATCCTTCTGGCAGACCGGATACGGATAAGTCTGGGATATGGATGCGATATTTCCCATGGCACGATAGAGCCGGTTTTGGACATCGGTGAGGATGTGGACGATCTCGTCCTGCTCGATATAATGCCTTGCCTCGCCGACGTGGGCGTCCAGTTCGTCCAAAGTGCCATATGATTCCACGCGGATATCGCCTTTGCCGATGCATTCACCGCTATAAAGTGAGGTTGTTCCCTTATCGCCTTTTTTGGTGGTAATGCTCATAATCGTTCCGTTATTTCATAGCGATGATGGAGATCTCGATCAGTCCATCCTTGGGTAAGCGCGCCACCTGCACCGCTTCACGCGCCGGATATGGTAAACTGAAATAGCGGCAATAGATCTCGTTCAGCAAACTGAAGTCGTCCATATCCTTCAGATAGACCGTTACTTTGGCGACATTGGGAAATCCCATTCCGGCAGCTTCCAGAATGGCTTTGATGTTGTTGAACACCAGATTCGCTTGTTCGACGAATCCATCCGGTATGGCTCCGGAAACGGGATCGATCCCGAGTTGGCCTGAAATAAACATCGTGTTGTTGCGGATCACCGCTTGTGAATAGGGTCCAACGGCGCTGGGAGCACGGTGGGTCATAATGCTTTGCATCGCTTACTCCTTTTTTTTATCCTTCTCTTTGCGTTTCTTTCGAATTTCTTCTGCTCTTTTTCTTCTCCACTGATCAATCATGTTTCGGGTTGGTTTGGTTTTTCGTTTGGTAGGTTTTAAATCTTTGAGGTCAAGCATGTTGCAGCGCCTTCCTGGCAATGATGATCTCCTGAGATATCTGATTCAGGGGGATATAATCCTGATATTCTTTGACGAGGTTGCGGATGAGGATCTTGCCTTCGCGGATGTTTTCGTCGCGGAGGATAATCATCAGTTCACATTGTTTTGCTTTGGCATTGTCGATCTCGGTATTGGTCTCGAGGATATCGGCGCTCAGGATGGTTCCGATCCCGTAAGAATGCAGATCCTGGACGATCTGAAGCATCATTATCTCCAGGTCTGGCGATTGGGCGCAGATATAGACGGTAAAATCGCTATTCATTGCGGAGAATAGCCGGCGCTGTTCCATGATCTCAAATATCCGGTCAAGGTGCAGATAAAACCCGACTGCCGGTAATTTGCTGCCGATGGTCACCTCCGAGAGTGCATCATAACGTCCGCCGCCGCCGATCACTATCTCCTTGCCGTTGTGTTCGATGATAAAGTCAAAGACAGTTTCGTTGTAATAGGAAAAGTGCTTGAAGAGATGGTGGTTCACGCGGTATTCGTTGGCGAGGTTGCTTTGGATGCGTTTGACCTTTTGGAAGTTGATGCGGCATTTTTCGCAGAAAAAGTCCTGGATGCACGGTCCCAGCAGGGTGGTCCGGAGGCATTGTTCATTACTGCATCGGGGCATTAAAAGCGGGTTGTAGGACAGTGATTCAAAACACTCCGGACAATAGTCATCGTGTTTGTCCTTGAAGTATTGGCGCATAGCGGTAAAGTATTCCTTGCGGCAGCCCCCGCAACCGTAACTATTGATCTCCAGTTTGGCATCGGTTAAGCCCAGTTCACGGCAGATGCGCATACCCAAACTGATGATCTCGTTTTCGGAAAGGATGCTGTCGCTGCCCAATAGTTCTACGCCGAGTTGGTGGAACTCCATTGGCTCCTGATTGTGGCTCTTGCGAAACATCGGACCGTGATAAAACAGCCGGTGGATCTCGCCGGGGAGGTAGCGCTGAGCGGTTTGATATAAGACGCTGATCGTCCCCTCTGGACGTAAACTAAGCAAACTGATATTATCGTCCGGCTGGTTAAGGTTCAAGACTTGGCGAACGACGTGTTCGGCTTCTTCATGATCCATCAGAGCGGTGATCCCGCGGTGCAGGATGTCATAATCCTGTAGAATGGAGATGCGTATCTCCTGATAGTTATACATTTTCAGAACGCCATCCATCCGATCTTCCAATAGATGCCATTTCCAGACGTCCTCAGGTCGGATCGAACGCAAGGGCTTTTCCGGTTCGCGGGACTGAGCTATCCGACGGGGCAGCTTTGGTCTCTTCAGTTCTTTCATCGTTATCTCACTTTAGATAGCATAATCATGATCCCGTATAAGCAATCATGTCTTGCCCTTCCCAGTCGTTTCAGCCCATTTGATGATCATGTCTGATACGGCTTTCACCTTGATCGGTTTGGGGATATAATCCTCCATTCCCTGAGCCAGACAGGTCTTGATATCATCAGTGAGGGCGTTGGCAGTCAGAGCAATGATGATGGGGCTGCCATAACGGTTTGGCTTTGTCCTGATCTCCGCGGTGGCGGCATATCCATCCATCACCGGCAACTGGATATCCATGAAGATAAGGTCGCAGGGATTGATCGCCTGCATCTCCAGCGCGGTTTTACCATTAATGGCGCTAACGGGTTCATAACCCATCACGGCAAGTAAATGGAGCATCATTTTAAGATTTATCGGATTGTCTTCCACGACCATGATCTGGAGCGGATATCGGTCGGCAATTACTCTGATCTCGGATGAGGATTTGCCGTCTATGTCCTCTTTTTGATCTTGATCGGCCGTACTTATCTGAGTTTCTGCTTGCGGTAGATGCAGGTTGAAGGAAAAGGTCGTGCCCCGATCAGGTATGCTCTCGAATCCGATCTCACCGTCCATCAAACTGACCAGTTTCTTCGTGATATGCAGTCCCAAACCGCTACCGAAACGATTCTGGGAATTGGATATATGGATAAATGGGTTAAAGATCAGCGGTTGTTCATCAGGGGGAATGCCAATCCCGGTATCTGATACCGTGAAATGGATGTATCCAGGCCGTTTGTCATTGGTTACTTTGAGTTCTATCGTGCCGGTATCGGTGAACTTTATGGCGTTGAACAAGAGATTGAGCAGGATCTGACAGGTCTTGGATTTGTCGCCGGTAACTGTTTCAGGAACATCGGGATCAATGCTTATGCCCAAGAGTAGTTTCTTTTCTTCTGCTTTGTTGCGAACGATCTTGATGGCGCTATTGACGCAATGCCTCAGATCAAATGGCCCGGGGTCAAATCCGGCACTGTAGTATTCCAAACGCGAAAAATCCAGGATATCATTGATCAACTGGGAGAGTGATTCGCAACTCAAGAGAATTGCTTCCACATATTCCTGCTGCCGTTCATCCAGTTTGGTGTTCATCAGTACACTGCTCATGCCAAGTACGGCATTTAGTGGTGTGCGGATCTCGTGGCTCATACCGGCAAAGAACTCGTTTTTGACCGCCAGCGCTTTCTGCAGAGATAAGAGCATATCGTTTATGTGATTGGACAGATCAGCGATCTCGTCTTTGCCGTCATAGCGCACAATGCCTTGATGCTGCTTGTCCAGTGTGATCTGTTTGAGTTGTTCCTGCACTGAGACCAAGCGCTTGATCACCCTGGAATTGAGCGTCTGATAAAGCACGACGGTCTGCAGGACTGAGAAGAAGAAATATATGAGCAGGATATAGTTGCGCATGTTCCTGCCTGCTGTCAGCACTTCCGGAACTGAGCTCAGGGATACCAGAAAAGCATCTCTATCCAAAATGTCTTTGACCATAACCCAGCCATCAATTTGTTGTGCCGAGGCAAACTCGATGTTCTCGCCTTTTTTTAATCCATCCAAGCGGTCTTTTAACTGGGGGTCGAGATCTTCTTTCCGTCTCAGATCATAGGCTTGGATATTGACGGAAACAAAGCCCCTCATCCCATTGATATGCTCAACCGATAAAAATCTGCCCAAGAGGAAGTAACCTTTGGGTAGTCCACTACGGTCGCTTTGCATGACTTCTACCAAGCCAAACAACATATTTCCCTCTTCGGTCTGCAAGATGCCGGAGAGATGTCCTTCCGCGGTGGCTTTGATCTTGGGTTCGAGGATCGACAGTTGATTGATGATGGGATCTGATACTTCGCCCATATGGCCATCTTCTAAGTCATAATAGAGTTTCAGAACCGGATTGAAGTCCAAGTCATAGATCACACTGAGGTTAAGTTTGTAGTTCTCATAGGTATTGGGGGTGAAATTGCTTTCTACATAACTCCGGCTACGGGAATCGATAAAGTGATACGTATCATCCCAATGAGCCCAGTCACGGGTTATGGTCACAATGTCTTCCTGCATTGCGGCAAGTTCGTTTTCGAACTGCAGCATCTGCCTTTCCTTCAGTTCAATCGCCAGATCACCGAAAGAGCGATTGATAATGGCATGCGTGACGATCAAGATGATCGCCATAAAGATCATCGCTACGATGTTGATGCTGATGATGGTGCCGATTCTGATTCTCATCTCATCTTTCCTTGTGCGGTAACTTCCTCGTATCCCGTAAAATAACAGACATTCCCGGTTGCCGGTTCTGATCCATCGATTTATCGGGTTGACAATTTCCTGGGCATACTCATAATAGCCCCATAGAGGTTATATGATAGCACGTATTTTCATAATTATCTGCACAATACTATCCTGTCAAGCACTATTATCAGTACAAGAGCACAGAGATGACGTCGTCATCGGACAATTGACCGATATGCTCAACTCTACCGGACTGGACTCCCTGTCCTTGCGTTTTGAAAAGGACTGGGATCTTTCCACCCGTTTCAAGACCGATTATCAATTGTCTTTGCTCCAGAATCCCTGGCAGGTTTTTGACCGGGTAGATCGGATGCGGGAGATTTGTGCACCCGCTGATGGTTTGTCCGGCATGCCATTGATCTTAGCACATTTGGGTTCCATTGCTCTGGACATACAGGTTCCCGAACCTTATAAGCACGACTGGGACAGGCAGTTGCCCGCAAGCCCCAAACCCCGTGATATCTTCCGTTTTGTGGAATATCTCTTCGACAAGGTCGGCATCTCTCTGGAAAGTGCCTATGCCTCGCTTACTTCAGCACAGCGGGACAGCATGACTGTCCTTTTTTACCGCATCCACAGTGAAAATAAGGACAAGGACAAATATGACGCCTATCTTGCTGCGCAGAAGCTGCCTGTGCGGGATAAATTTGATCTGAATGCCTATGCATCGTTATTTGAGAGCATCGATCTTGTTGCGTTGATGCAGGCGCAGATGATCTATCTTTCGGGGGTAGAATTACTACTCAGCCGCATTAAAGAGAGCCGCCTTGGCTTCCGTAAACCGATTGTCCGCAAGACCCGACATGGGTTGATGATCATTGGTGGAAGCGGCAATGACACCTATGACGGCGCTCTTTATAAACGTCATGGCAACCATCACATTGCCTTTGTTCTGGAACCTTCCGGCAACGACCGCCATGAGATCCCGATCCGCGCCACTTGGAGGCATCCCTTGTATCTGCACATCGATCTGGATGGTGACGATACTTACCACTTTGATACGATCGGCAACGGCTTTTCAGTGACCGGCGGTCTCGGCTGTTCAATCGACTTATCCGGCAATGATACCTATCGCACGGATGACTTTGCCTTCAGCAGTTTCTGCGGCATAAACCTCCATCTCGATGCCGCCGGATACGACATCTACCAAAGCGGCTTGTTTTCCCAGGGCGCAGCGATGTTTGGTATCGCTTTACTTTTGGACAAAGGCGGTAACGATATATATTCCGCCACTTCCCTTGCCCAGGGTTTGGGCGGAGTGATGAGTGCCGGAGTGATTCTCGATTGGGACGGCAATGACGTCTATTACATCGGCGGAAAATACTTGCACCAGCCCTTGGCGCCCTTTGACTATCGCAGTTTGGGCCAGGGCATGGGCTTTGGTTTGCGTCCCGACTATGCCGGAGGTCTGGGTTTGATCTATGACCACAGCGGCAATGACCGCTACATTGGTGGCGTCTATGCCCAGGGCGTCGGCTACTGGTATGCCACCGGCATGCTCCTTGACGCCAACGGCAATGACGTTTACAATGCGGTCTATTATCCCCAGGGCTCTGGTATCCATCTGGCAAACGGGATTCTCTGGGAAGGTGAAGGGGACGATCAGTATTACTCCAAAAACGGTCCTGGGCAAGGTGCCGGACACGACTGGGCTTTTGGCTTCTTCTATGACGGCGGTGGCAATGACGTCTATTCCATCCCCGGTGGGAACGGATTGGGGCTGACCAATTCAGTCGGCATCTTTATTGATGTTTCCGGCAACGACCGTTACGAACGCAAGGATCAGAACAACTACGGCTATGCCAATCTTGCCAGGGACAGCGGGGGCATAGGATTCTTCCTGGATGCCGGCGGAGACGACGTTTATCCGGATACCCTGTTTACCGCAAACAACACCTGGCAGCGCGGCACTTATGGCATCAGCAGGGACGTTGATCTTTTCCGGCAAGAACTTACCCGGACGGAAGCCGCGGCTACTCATGCCGTGACAGAGGTTGACAGTTTACTCCCGATCGACCGTCTTTTTGCCATTGCTTCCGAATGGGAAGTGGGCTCCGCAGTTCAGAGGGTGCGGCAGGCGCGTCAATACCTCTTTGCCAGAGAGGATGAAGCGATCCGGTACATTACGCAAGACAAACTGACCTCCAAGTCCGGATTGGAGTATCGCACCCTGGAAGAATTCGTCCGCACTTCAGAGAACTTCAAACTTGCTCTTTTTAAGCAACTTACTCACCCGGATACCCTGGCGGTAAAAACCGCCGTCTCACTCATCGCCGCTACCGGGGATGCCTTGCTTTTGCCACATTTGCAGGAATTCATCAGTGGCGATAGATTCATTCCGCTTACCCTCTCCGTCCTGGGCAGCATCAAAGACCCTGCCGGCATCGGGATCCTTTCCGGATTTACAGAACATCCCAGCGAGCGCTATCGCTACATCACTGCCCGCAGTTTAAAGCGCCTTGCCTTGCCGGAGGCCACAGCCCTTCTCAAGAGCATGACCTCCGACCGCTCTTTTCTCGTGCAAGCCCTGTTGCGTAATTTTCTCAATGATGATCACGAATGAGTTATCCACCTCACCAACAGCAGATCCATGATTTTCTTACTGCTCTATCGATAGCGGAGCCCGACCGCATCATAAATGACCTTGCCCACTATCATCAACTCCTGCTTGAATACAATCCCCAGATCAATCTTGTCTCACGAAAAACTGCTCCGGATGACTATTGGCGTTACCATTTTCTTGACAGCATGCTTGCCCTCAAATGCCTTGACTTCAATGCGAAGGTGGTGTTGGATTTTGGCAGTGGGGGCGGATTGCCAGGCATTCCCATCGGGATTGCGAGTCCCCAGGCACGGGTTTTCCTGCTGGAAGCCACCCGGAAAAAATGCCTTATCCTGCGACAGATGCTGGATGCGCTTCACTTGAAGGACTGCCGGGTGGTCAATCAACGCTTGGAGGACTATGCCCTCATGGCGGAAGGCCACCGGTTCGATTACATAGTTTGCCGTGCTGTGGCTTTGGAAATGCGCTATCTCCAGCCCTTGCGTCAGTTGCTCCGCAAAAATGGCAGAGTGATATTATACAAAGCGCATCGCATGGACGACCTTACATCGATCCGGCATCAGATCCTGCTGGAGCAAGACGTGCCGGATCTCGGTTTCCGGCGTTTAGTAGCTATTGACCGTAATGATTTGATAGATGGAAGAAGCACATAAAACGGACAAGCAATAGCATGGATAATGGACGACCTTCGTTTGTGACAAGGCGGATCGGCATCCGCTGCTACGTGATAACCAATGATATAAGATAGAGAGCTTATGAGCAAGATCATCACCATAGTAAACCAAAAAGGCGGCGTGGGAAAGACCACCACCGCCGTCAACCTCGCTGCCGGAATAGCGATCCTGGAGCGCCGCACCCTACTGATCGATTTTGATCCCCAGGGAAATGCCTCCAGCGGTGTCGGCATTGACAAGGACAACGTATCCCTCCAGATCTATGATGCCCTTATCCAGCGCACCCCCATCGAAAAGGTAATCCTGCCCACCGCCATCGACGGCCTTTCCTGCATCCCCGGCAATATCCACCTCACCGGTGCGGAGATCGAACTGGTGCACGAATTTGCCCGCGAATACAAATTCAAGGAAGCACTGAGTCCGATAAACAACCTCTTTGAATTCATCATCATCGATTGCCCGCCGTCGCTGGGACTGCTCACCGTAAATGCCATGACCGCCAGCACCGATGTCCTCGTTCCGCTTCAGTGTGAGTACTACGCTCTCGAGGGCGTCAGCCAGTTGCTCAATACCATTCGCCTCATCCAGAAAAACCTCAATCCTTCGCTAAACATCCTCGGCATTCTGCTCACCATGTTTGATAAGCGACTCAATCTCTCCACCGCCGTCGCCAAAGAAGTGCACCGATATTTCAAGGAAAAGGTCTTCCGCACGGTGATCAACCGCAACGTTAAACTCTCCGAAGCGCCCAGTCATGGCAAGACCATCTTTCATTACGACATCAAATCCTCCGGCGCCACCAATTACCTCCAACTTGCCCATGAGGTCATCCAACGCTATGAGAAATAGACGAATACACCTGAGGACAGAACTATGAACGACAAACTTGGCAGAGGACTCAGCGCCCTCATCCCCGACAGCCGCGAACCCGACAGACCCCGCAGCAATATCATGACCGTTCCCACCGACCGGATCGTGCCCAACCGCTTTCAGCCCCGCCGCACTTTCGAACCGGAAAAACTGCAGGAACTGGCGGATTCCATCCGCGAAAACGGCATTATCCAGCCCATCATCGTCACCAAAACCGAGTCCTCGGACTATGAATTGATCGCCGGAGAAAGACGGCTCCAGGCGGCACGGATGGCTGGATTGACCGAGATCCCCGTCGTTATCCGTTCCGTCTCGCATCAGGAACAACTTACTCTTGCCGTGATCGAAAACATCCAGCGCGAAGACCTCAACCCCGTCGAAGAAGCGCGTGCCTATCAGACCCTGAGCGATGAATTCGGACTTACCCACAGCCAGATCGCCAATACCGTCGGCAAAGATAGAGCCACCGTCACAAACGCTCTGCGCCTGCTAAAACTTCACTCCGATATCCTCTTTTTGATCAGCGAAGGCATCCTCAGTGCCGGGCATGCACGCGCCGTTCTCTCGGTCGAAGAGGATCTCCGGATCCCATTTGCCGGATATATTGTGAATCATGCCCTCAGCGTCCGGCAGGCGGAGATGCGCGCCAAAAGTTTTTCCGCCATTGCCCATCCTCAGCCCAAACCTGCCCGCTCCAACTTTGGCGAGCTGGAACGGGATTTTACCCGCATCCTCGGCGTCCGCACCAAGATCCAGGATAAAGGCGGCAGGGGCAGGATCGTCATTGAATATGCCAATCCCGAAGAAATGCAACGCCTCAGGGAGATGTTTGGCAAACTTCCGTGAAGGATGGTAACCGGATGAATTGTATATTTTGTGACCTGACCCAGCACAAGAAACTAATCGAAAACGACCATTTCTTCGCCATTTACGACCACTTTCCCGTCTCGCCGGGACATACCCTCGTCATCTCCAAACGCCACGCCGCCGATTTCTTTGATCTTTGCGCCGATGAGATGACATCATTCTATGATATGGTGCAGCAGGTCAGAGAGATGCTCGACCGCGAATTCCATCCGGATGGATTCAATCTCGGCATGAATTGCGGGGCTATTGCCGGACAAAGCGTCTTCCATTTCCACCTCCACGTCATCCCCCGTTTTGCCAATGACAACCAAAAAAGACGTGGTCTCAGGGAATTTTTGAGAGAAATTATCTAAATCATAGTGTGCTAATGCCAAGGGGAAAACCCGTCATCAGCGCGGGATACGTCTTGAGTTTGAAGATGCGGACGCACCGATTTGCGGCTGGCGTCGTCATTGCTTGTTCCCTGTCTTTTCCCCTTGTCTTCCTTGCTTGATAACCTTAGTATAACCTTAGTATAACCTTACGACCGTAAGGTTATACTAAGGTTATGGAGCAGGGAGGAAGTAAGGAGGCCGGACGAGATCGTTCTGCCTTTATCAAGCGCCGAGGAGGTAATGATGAAGAACGCCCTGATTATCGTTGTGATGCTGGTTGTTTTTTCTTGTTTGACGGCGGAA
>CAYZZE010000071.1:0-11835 GCA_964482845.1 uncultured Candidatus Cloacimonadota bacterium | reverse complement strand
GCTGGCACGCCAGAAGGGATTCGAACCCCTGACCCGCAGCTTAGAAGGCTGCTGCTCTGTCCTACTGAGCTACTGGCGCTGAATATTGGTAGCGGCGCAGGGATTTGAACCCCGGACCTGCGGATTATGATTCCGTTGCTCTGACCAACTGAGCTACGCCGCCTTGATAAAAAAAAGAGTTTTGCCTTGGCAACACTCATTCAAAATTGTGGTAGCGAGGGGAGGATTCGAACCTCCGACCTTCGGGTTATGAGCCCGACGAGCTACCTGACTGCTCCACCTCGCATCTGAAGTGAGTCCAATCTTTGGATGGTTGCTTTTCTGTCAAGAAAAACCGCTCTTTTGGCATTTGCCCATTTTTTACACCTGCCGTATTTTCATCTGCCAAGACTCGGTCAGATCTTCTCTATAAGGTGATTTGTCGTAGTGCCCGGTACTGCGAAGGCAGATCTCCACGACTTGAATGATACGGTAATAGATGAATTGATGCAGTTTCGCCCAGTCTTTGGTTCTAAACTGATCAGCGAATGCCTTAGCGGATCGGCTTGCTGATAATAAGCATCATCGTCAGCAAGCAATTCATACAACTTCTCATCCAAAGTAAAGGCATCATTAAAATACTTACGAATCCGCTCCCGTATCTCCTCGGAAATTCCCTGATTCAGGATCAGAGTTTTAAGTCCTGTCAGATTCTGCATGACCATCACCTCTTGCATCGTTTCTCTAACAACAGTTTAGCCGGAATTGATGCTTTGCCAAATCCTGTCCCGCGTCGCTAAAAAAAAATCCTCTTTCCCACTTCCTCCCTGCTCAATAACCTTAGTATAACCTTACGGTCGTAAGGTTATACTAAGGTTATACTAAGGTTATCAAGCAAGGAGGAGATGCGCCGAAAATTCTTGACAAATTTGCTGAGCCATATTCTACGTCAAACAGAACCACAAAACACATGGGAGCGTGAAGCATGTCTAGACGCCTGACCATCGCCTTATGCCTGACGGCAATGTTGGTCCTGTTATTGGGATGTTCTGAAAACGAACCTTGGAAACAGAACCCCGTCACTGGACCTGACATTCAGTACACGCTGACCATCTCGCCCGATCTGCGTCTCACGGCAGGTATCGGCTTCTATAATCCATCATTTGGCAATGCCTTCAGTTTTGACGATCGATATGCGTTCTATATCCGGGACCAATTGTGGCGCAAAGATCTGGTCATGGGTTGGATCAATCCTCTCTTGCCCAGTTCGCTGACCTGTTCCGACCAAAACTACTTGGCGGCCAATCCCGTCACGCAGACGCTCTATTTTGCTGCCAATGGAGATATCTACCGTATCAATTTTGACGGGAGCCAGCTCCACAACCTTACTCTGGAGGATACTCCGATGCTCCGTAGTCCGGCGCTTTCATTCGATAAACGTTATCTCACGATGATCCGGGACGGCAAGATCAATCGGCTCGATCTGCAAACCGGGGACCGGGTCGAGATCGACAACGAGCATTTTGCGGAGTATGCCATCTACCGGCCTGATCTGAACCGATATTATTATTTCAGCGCATCTTTCAATCCGATGAAAACGAGTTTGTATCGGTGCGATGCCGACGGTTCTCATACGGTATCGATCCTCGATGAAAGTGTCTATAATCACAGTTTCGGGGTTTCATTGGACGGACGTCTCTTTGCCATGCTGGTTCCAATGCCGGATTCCGATGCCCGTAGATTGAGGGTTTATCACAGCAATGAGGACCATATCTTGGATATTGACCAATGCCATTCCTTTTCCTTTTCGCCCGCCAGCGCGCAGCTCTATTACTCGCAAACGGTTTATGGCGCAGCCAATTTATACCATCGGGATATGAATACCGCCGAGACCCGCCTCCTGTTCGATGGGATCTTGGATGGGACAAGATATTTCCGGACGATAGACAAACTGACCACCCGCGGCGACGGCTCGGCTCTATATTTCATGGGATTCGTCAAAGGATACCGCCCCTCAATTTAGCAAGGTCTACCGCTCTGATGGGGGATCAGAACAACCTGTAGTTCATGATGACGGCAAAATCCGTGTGCTTGGTCGTGGTTTTCCGTCCGGCGTCGGCAGTATGATCCCTGAGCCAAGGTAGATCGGAAGACGTAAGATCGTTGCTCCATCTCAATTCCAGCAACAGCCAATCGATCACCCACGCCAGATGGATGCTGTATCCAAGCGAGAGCGTTGGATATGTTTCGGTGGTATTGTAGTTGTGGATTTGGATTTCGGAGATCAGGTCGCGGGTCTCTTTCCTTCGGCTCCACACGGGAGTATCCAGATATAAACCAAGTCCAAAATTGGGCACAACCTGATATCTCGGGTCGCTTTTTACATACAAGGAAACGGGCAATCTCAGTTTGAGCGTGGATACACGCTCCCGCATGGCGATCACATGGGTGTATGGATGAGGAACATAGCGGATCATCCGGTAATGGTGCAGATGCAAGCCTGCGTTGGCATTGAAACTTTCATCGATGTGACGCGTACCCCAAAAACCCAATTTGTGTCCCATCTCGGCATTCCAACTTCGGTGAAGTTCTGTGACACAAAACGCACCCATGACCCATAATTCGGTCTTGCCGCTCTGCACTTTGAGCGTATCTGCCTCGCCATTAAGGACACCGGTGAGCATCATTATGATCCCGATGACAATAAATGTTCTCATCCTTACTTCCTTTCTCATTCCATTTTCATGACTGCCGATTGTTGCACACATTTGTGAATGTATCAGCTTGTCAATCAAATAAACCGTATATCGGGATCGAAAAGTAATAAGTGATGAAAATTCCTGATCAGAGGAAAAGCGGTTTTTGCCCCCTCGGCAGAAAGTCCACCCCAAGGAGATAATTCCTGGTGGTATAAAGCTGATCTTGGCCCTGAAACCGGATGCCGCAAACAAAAAGTGCTTGACTAAATCAGTCACTCCCCGCGCTGTCCTCTTATGCTAAGCAGCCAATGATTTTCCATGAGGTAAACATATATGAAACCGAGCAAACTCACAATGATACTCTTGGGCCTGTTCCTGATCTGTACTACCGCATTGCCTTCGCAAATGGTCACCGTGGTAGGCGGCACTTTCCACAACGGCACTTCCAAAGTGACGCTCAGCAGCTTCATGATCGGCAAATACGAGGTTACCCAAGCTGAATATGAGGCAGTGACGGGAAGTAATCCATCTTTATTTGTCAACAACACGAATCGTCCGGTGGATCAGGTCTCCTGGTATAACGCCATCGAGTTTTGCAATCGCAAAAGCATCGCGGAACAACTCACCCCTGCCTATCGGTATATCGGGTTTCCTGCCAATCCCGATGCCTGGCCCAAGGGCTGGAATACCGATGATGGCAATCATCATAGTATCATATGCGACTGGACGGCGGACGGATATCGCCTGCCCACGGAAATGGAGTGGATGTTTGCCGCCAGAAGCGGTATCCACATTGAAAACTTCATTTACAGCGGATCAAATGATATCAATGCCGTCGGCTGGTTTGGTGGCAATTCCCAGCAGCGCACCCACGAAGTGGGACTCAAAAGTGCCAACAAACTCGAACTCCATGATATGAGCGGCAACATCTGGGAATGGTGTTGGGATATCTTCCGTTCCTATGAGCCCGGCACACACACCAATCCCACCGGACCGGAAGGTGGTTCTTTCCGCGTCCTGCGCGGTGGTTCATGGATCTCTCCTTCCACCACCTGCACGGTAGGCCACCGCTTTAGTTTTTCTCCCACCACGACAAAGGAATATATCGGATTCCGGATCGCACGTTCTATCGTAAGAAAATAGCCGCCCGTATAGCTGGTATCTTGTGTAAGATACCATCAAGTCGTGCAATGAGCCCTGAAGAAAACGGTGCGTCGGAATGCTCCGTTACGAAACACGCATCCCCCCTGACTCGTGTCCATCCGTTTCATCCGTCCGATCCGCGTGACCATATATCTCTCAGCCTCCTCAACCAGCACATGGGTCGCTGCCGGAGAGCGACCCTACGTCCTCCATGGCCATTCTCAATTCTCAATTATCCATTCATCATTCTTCATTCTCAATCACACTTTTCTCAACCCCCTCTACCTCTTTTTCGTTCGTGTCAATTAGTGTAAATTGGCGGACAGAGACAAGCCGGGCAGATTCGTGGGGATCTGAGGTTCTGCGTTTTGTCTTGACAATAAAGCGGTGGTTAGAATCTGTGATCCTCGAGAAATTATGAAAAAAAGGTGGTGATGTAGTTGCCGACAGTAGTAGCCAAAGACAATGAGCCATTTGACATTTTATTGAAGCGATTCAAGAAGAAATGTGAAAAAGCGGCTGTGCTCTCTGAGATCAAGAAGCATCAGGCGTATGAAAAGCCAAGCGTTCGTCGCAAGCGAGAAGAAAATGCGTCACGGCGTAAGATGCTCAAAGCCCAGCGCAAGATACAGCGCTATATGAAATAGGTGCGCCTGTATAGCGCAAGATGGGTTTGAGCACTTTCAGCAGTAATCCATAGCCGAGGAAAACGGCCTGTGGTGACGAGCCCGATCGATATCCTTGGTGGTATAGATGATGATGTTGCCGACCCCGTTTGCCCAGCGTAAGCGGGGTCATGGCCATTTGTATGGCAACCTGATAACCCAATAGTTGGACATTGCAAAGGAGTTGGATCATGGGCATGATTGATTGGTTGATCGCGATCTTTTTGGTATTGGCGGTGTGGCAGGGACTGAGGCGCGGTTTGGTCGGCATGCTGTTGAACCTGTCAGGGATAGTGGCGGTGTTCTTTCTGGTCGGTCACTTTTTCCCACTGGTCAAAAGCGCGCTGATCAATAAGTTTGGCTTCAATGAATTTATGGCATGGGTCGTCGGCCTCTTATTGTTTTTTGTATTCGTCTATCTGATCACCCGGATAGTGCGATCATTGGTCGAGCGGACGATGATGATTTGGAATCTGAGTTTTATCAACCGGATCCTGGGCGGCTTTTTTGGATTGCTGTGTGGGCTGGGAATCGTGATCGTGTTCACTTTGATCATTGATTACATCCCCTCGGCTCGTGCCAGATTGAAAGACCCCGTCAAGCATCGCGTCTATTCAGCCGTAGAGGTCATAAAACAAGAAGCCCTGATCCGTTGGGATCTTGCCGCAAAAGTGCGCCTCGCTCAGTTTTCCCAAGAAGGAACGGAGAAACAGTAAATCGCCTTGGAAACACAGACAAAGACCGCCGCACTGGAGGAGAGTCATCGCGATCTGGAATATGACAAGATCATAAGCCAGATCGGGGCATTATGTCATAGTGAGATCGGGGTATGCGCAGCGGGCACGCTTCGCCCTTTGCGCGACAAGGAACTGATAGAGAATGAATTGAACCTCAATTTCGCAGTGCAGCAGTGTCTGGAAGCGGGGATCGATCCCGATTTCGGAGCGGTAAGCTGGATCGATCATCTGTTCAACGGAACGGAATTTAACGTAATGGGTCATGAGGAATTCCTGCTAATCTATCATAACACCCTTGCCGCCGATTCCCTATATGCCCGCCGTCCCCTCGTCCAGGACGCACCTCTGTTGTATGAGAGATTGGGCGAGATCGTGCCCTTACCCGAGATCTGCCGCCGCTATAATGAGATCTTCGATGCAGAAGGCGAAGTGCAGGACAGCGCATCAGCCGAATTGCGCCGGATCCGCAAGCAAACCGTAGCCCTGAGAGGACAGATCCAAAAGACGCTGCAGGCAATGATCCAGGACAATCGCTATGAACATGTCCTTCAGGATAAATACGTTACGCAACGCGATGACCGTTATGTCCTGCCGATCAAGGAAAGTGCGGGCGGTTCGGTCAAAGGGATCGTGCAAGGCGTCTCAGGCAGTAAAGCCACCCTCTTTATGGAGCCGGAAGCCGTGGTGCCGCTGAATAACCAACTTCAGATCATTAAACAAGAAGAAAAACAAGAGATCCACCGGATCTTTTGCGAATATACCCGGCAGATCAGACAGCACGGCGAAGAGATACTAAGGAATACGAGTCTTCTGGCAGAATTTGACAAGCGTTTTGCCATTGGCAGAATGGGACGCAACCTCAAAGCGGTGGTTCCCCGGATCCTGGCGGAGCCATCTCTGAAACTCCGGGGCGCAAGGCATCCGCTTCTGATCCTGCACCTGAAGGATCGGAAGGCAGTGATCCCCTTTGATATCGAATTGGTTGGCAATAATGGCTTTGTGGTTCTCAGCGGTCCCAATACCGGGGGTAAAACGGTTTTGCTCAAAGCGGTGGGTCTATTGACTCTGATGGCGATGACCGGGATCCCGGTTCCGGTCGATGATACCAGCGAGATCGGGATCTATTCCAGGGTCTTTGCCGATATCGGAGATGATCAATCAATCGAGAATGCGCTGAGCACCTTTTCCTCGCATCTATGCAAAATACGGAACATGATGGATCTTTGCGATGAGGCGTCTTTGGTTTTGATCGATGAGATCGGCGCCGCCACCGATCCGCAACAGGGCTCGGCATTGGCACAGGTCTTTGTGGAACGCTTTGTTACCCGCGGCGTAAAAGGGATCGTCACCACCCATTACACTGCGCTGAAAGTCTTTGCCGAGACCACTCCAGGCTGTCAAAATGCCTCGATGCAGTTTGATCGCGGATCGATGCTGCCGACATATAGTTTTGTGCGTGGTTTGCCCGGCGACAGTTATGCCATCGAAGTCGCAGCGGCACTGGGGTTGGGCACCGAATTGATCGAGCGGGCAAAATCGCTCTGCGGCAGCCAGAACATCGAATTTACCGAATTGCTCCAGAAACTGCAGAATCAAAAGATACAATTGGCGCAAGAGATCTATCGGTATCAATTGCAGACCCGGAATCTGCAGGCACGGGCACAAGAATTTGAGGACAAATCCCAACGGCTGGAACAAGAGATCAAAGAACGCAAACGGAAGATGTATCGGGAATTGGAAGAGGAATTGGTCAGATATCAGAAAAAACTGCAGCAGGAACTGGATGAGATCCGCCACCTTGACCGCAAGGACAAAAAAGTCCTCACCGAACGCAAGATGCGGGATCTTAACGCCCAGCGCCAGGATCTGAGCCAAAAACACAAAGAATTGCAGCCGCAAAACCTGAAACGCATTTTCAAACCCAAACCCGGTGACCGCGTTTGGATCGCCAGTTTTGAGACCGATGGCATTGTCTTGGAGATCAAGAATGATGAAGTGGTGGTAGATATGAACGGCATCACTTTCAAGACCACCGCAGACCAGATCTTTGAATTTGAGCAGGAACCCACTGATACGATCAGGCAGGTGGCTTACCACCGCATTGCGCCGGTGGCAGCAAAATTTGAACTCAAATTATTGGGGCTGACCTTTGACGAAGCACAGAGCATGCTGGACGAATTCATTGACAACGCCACGCTCGCCGGCTTGCACAAACTGCGGATCGTGCATGGCAAAGGAACTGGAGCTCTGCGGACAAAAGTGCGTAACTACCTGCAAAAGAAACCACAAGTCAAAGAGATCGCCACGGCATCCTATGACGCCGGTGGCAGCGGTGTAACGGTCGTGACCTTGTGAGGACGGCATGGACAGTACATTAATCGAAGAAATACGACGCAGCAATGATATCGTGGACGTGATCCGCTCCTACCAGCCGCTTAAAAGAGTCGGATCCAATTGGCGCGGGATATGTCCATTTCATAATGACACACATCCATCGCTCCATGTGAGTGAACCCAAGCAGATCTTCAAGTGTTTTGCCTGCGGCAAGGCAGGGAACGTCATCAGTTTTGTGCAGGACTATGAGCATCTCAGTTTCATTGAGGCGGTCAAAAAACTGGCACAAAGAGCAGGTATTGCCATCCCTGACCGCGATAGGACAAAGACCGTCTCCACCCAACGGGATCAACTCCTGCAAGTCTATAAAAGCGCCAAAGAACACTTTGGCGGCAATTTATTCGCCTTTGGCAAGCATGTCCTGGACTATCTTCAGGAGCGGGAGATCAGTCCCGATACGGCAAAAGCGCTGGAGATCGGATTTGCCCTGGACAGTCAGAAAGGACTCGTTAACCACCTGCTCAAAGAGGGTTATGGGACAGATCTGCTCAAGAGCTCCGGACTCTTCGCCCTGGTCGGCGGCAATCTCATCGATCAGTTCCGCAACCGCTTGATGTTTCCCATCCACAACCACATCGGCGAGGTGGTCGCTTTCGGAGGTAGGACGCTGTCCGGCGACAAGGAATTGAGCAAATACATCAATTCGCCCGGAACCGAGATTTATACCAAGGGCAAAGAGTTATACGGGCTATTCAAGACAAAGTATGAGATCGCAAAGACGGGAAGAGCGGTCATCTGTGAGGGCTACTTTGATTTCCTGAGGCTCTATGAGGCAGGTATTCCCGGGTGCGTTGCCACCTTGGGAACCGCTCTGACAGATGATCAGATCTACCTCTTGGCGCGATATGCCAATAATATCTTTATGCTCTATGATGGCGACAAGGCAGGCCAGAAAGCAGCGGCTCGATCTGCCCTGCTGGCTTTGAGTAAAGGTCTGACTCCCTACATCGTGGTCTTGCCGGAAGATCAGGATCCAGATACCTTTCTCCTGGAATCAGGAAATCAAAAAATGCTGGATCTAATCGGACAGGCGCGCAGTTTGCCCGAGTATATCGCCGAAAATGAAGCCCTGGAGATATCCAAAGCCGAACGCATCGCCCAAATCCTCGATGCTGTACGAAATATCAAGGACGGGATCATCCGGCGAGATTGGGTAAAAAACATCGCCGAAGCATTCCGGGTAAACGAGAATTCGCTTCTGAGCAAACTAAAACTCAGCACTCCGCAAGCGGTTGGCGGGTCTCAGAGGTATACGCTTCAGGAGTATATCGAAGAACGCTACATAATAATACTGGCGCTAAAAGATAAAACCAGTTATAATGTGTTTGCCGAACGCCTTACTGAGGATTACTTTTTCGATGGTGAATACCGCCAGATTTTTAAATATCTATGTGAAAAGGACAGGTCCTGTGAGATCGCCGAACCAGCGCAATTGCTGGCAGAGATTGAGCACAAGACGGAGCTAAAACAGCGGATAGCAGATCTGCTTTTTGCAGAATTACCGGATATGCGCTTTGAAGATACCTTGAATCAGGTAATTGTCCGTAAACTTGAGCATGACATCGGGAAACTGGACAACAAGATCAAAGAGACACATGATCCGGCACTCCTCAAGCAAAAACAATCTCTGATGCGACAGTATCGTCAAATGACCAAGGCAGTCATAACCACACCCCTATATGATAACCAAGATTAGGAGACCTGATGATAACTTATAACGAGTGTTTGAAAAAACTGATCGAGATGGGCAGAGAAACCGGGTATATTACTTTCAAACAAATAAACGACAATCTACCCAGCAGCCCCTTTATCCTCGACAAGGTGGAGGATATCATCTTTGACCTCGGACAAGAAGGGATCGAAATCATCGACGAAACCGAAAAAAGGGTGGTAAAAGGAGCATTATCGATCCGAAAAAGCCCGGCACCCAGAGAATTTAAGACCAAACGCTATTACGATGACCCCGTCAGAATGTATCTCCGAGAAATGGGCAGAGTCCCTCTGCTCGACCGGGAAGGCGAGATTCGCGTCGCCAAAAAGATCGAGACCTACCAACGGATGATCAATCAGAATGTTTTCAAATCCGGCAGCACCCTGCGCGAAATGTATAACTTCCTGCATCGCTACCGTGAAAGACGCGTCCGCCTTGATCAGATCTTCAAAGTGGATCTGGGAACCTGGATCGACAAGAATCAGGACGGCCGCCAGATCGATAAATTCCGCGAAATCCTGAAACAAAATGAAGTTACGCTCGATAAAATCGGTACAATCCTCGATAACTGCGACTTTGACGAGACCGGCACCGCTAACCGCCAAGTGGAAATCGATGAACTGCGCAATCAATTGATCAGCACATTTTCCCAATTGGGTTTTAACGACAAACTGATCAAGCGGATGGCTTACCGTATCCGAAGTTTGGTTGACCGTATCGAAGAAAGCAGGCGCAGCATCACAGAGCTTACCCGTATCAAACGCTATACAATTGATGAAATATGCACTTACGGCAGACGCGCCAAGAAATCTGACGAGGATTTTGAAGACGTCCAAAAAGAAACCAAGATGGATCCCAGTGTATTCATCGAGACCCTGCGCAAGATCAAAAATGCCCGAAGAAAGATCCGTCGCGTCGAACTGGAGACACGTATGACCGGTAGCGAACTCGTCTTCCTCCTGCGTGAGATCGAACGCGCCGAACAAATCAAAGAACGTGCCCAAAACGAGATGATCGAAGCCAATGTCCGTCTCGTTATCAGCATCGCCAAGCGTTACAACAACCGGGGTATCGAATTCCTCGACCTCATCCAAGAAGGCAATACAGGGCTGATGCGCGCCGTGGAGAAGTATGACTATCGTAAGGGCTATAAATTCAGCACCTACGCTACCTGGTGGATCCGCCAGGCGATCACCCGCTCCATCGCCGACCAGGCACGCACGATCCGTATTCCCGTCCACATGATCGAATCGATCAACAAGATCAACCGCACCAGCCGCCGCCTGATGCAAAAATTGGGACGCGAACCCTATCCGGAAGAGATCGCCGAAGCCCTGGAGATAAACGTCGAAAAGGTTAAAAACATCCTGTCCATTACCAAAGAACCGGTGTCCCTCGACAAACCCATCGGACATGACAGCGAAGATAGCATCCTCGGCGACTTCATCGAAGACAGAACAATCATTTCTCCAGAACGGCTGGCGGAACGAGGACTCCTTAAAAAACAAGTGGACGACGTTCTTAAAACACTTACCTCCCGCGAAGAACGCGTCATCAGATTACGTTTCGGCATCGACGACGGCTACCGGCGCACCCTGGAGGAAGTAGGCAAGATCATCCAGGTAACCCGAGAACGCATCCGCCAGATAGAGGACAAAGCCCTAAAAAAACTGCGCCACCCCACCCGCGCTATTATCCTGCAACAGTTTTTGGATAACTTCCATATCAAATAATGACTTCCCATCCGGATTCTAACTATGAACGAGAGCAAACCCCGGCTTGCTTTTTTGTTGACCCAACTCTTCCACTGATATCCCAGATGTGTCGATTTCGAGCCCAAATACACTACATTGTTTCAACATAGTATTACTGCAATGCCATATATAACATATAATTATGGTTTCTTGTGAGTTGGTAGAACCCATCGGTAGGCGAATGTAGTGCCCCTAAACTTGATGATTTATCTTGGCACGATTTGACGCCCTTATTCGACAGCGCCACCTTTATAAGAATGGGACCTTTGCACATACGGGGATCAACAGAGATTGAGATTGTGAAAAAGCAACATAATCGGTTTTCCAGCGTCATCAGATGATTGTGATGAGTTTTCCAGCGCCATCAGATGAATGTGATGAGTTTTCCAGCAGCATCAGATGAATGTGATGAGTTTTCCAGCAGCATCAGATGTTAGGCGGTGGTTTCAAACAAAATCAGGAAATATCACACAGTCCTCCTTGCTTGATAACCTTAGTATAACCTTAGTATAACCTTACGACCGTAAGGTTATACTAAGGTTATGAAGCAGGGAGAACTCAGGAGAAAGCACTTATCCGCTTGAATCTAAACCTTCTTGAGACCGTTGAGTAAATCAGAGCGGTTGACTCAACGAGTATCCAAACTATCTGTCATTCATATTACTGACTGCGCTGGAAGGATAGACGATATTGTTTTTTGGCTCTCTTTCAAACCGAGTGGGTAAATGCAACTCCCTAATAATAACTCTAAGA
>CAYZZE010000070.1:0-12038 GCA_964482845.1 uncultured Candidatus Cloacimonadota bacterium | reverse complement strand
GAGCGGCGCGTTACCCGATCAAGTGAAACAAAGCCAGCGCGGGAGTAGGATCACAATGACCAATGTCGATTCCCATCCATCAACAAAGAGGTCAAACAAAACCGCCGTCCGGGTAAGGAACGGCGGAATTTGAGGTTGAATATGATCGATCAGAGCAATTCGATAACGATGTATTTCTGATTTCGGAACAACTGAGGATCGGTGACCCTGAGCACGTAAAAATCCCCGTCTTTATCGATACGATAGGAAGCGGCATTTTGACTGGAGAGGACGGAATAACCCTTGCGGGTGGCGGGAAACGTGATCTGGGCGGTTTGAAGCAGATTGAGGGTGGAAAACTCCTTGAGATTGATCTGATCGGTCATGGTGGAGACCTTTCCGATCCCAAGCAATCCGCCGCGGCGGTCAACGATCTTTTTGTCGATCAGTTCTTTGCGCGTGCCGACGATGTAATACATGGTGTTAATATCCCTGTCTTTTTCTTCGATCACGCCTTGTTTTTCGGTGATTGTCTGATCGCGGCGGGCAATTTCCTGACGGGAGGTGATCCTTTCGGTTTCAAGGGTTTCATTGAGGATGCCCAAGCGATTTTGGAGGTCGGCAACTACTTTTTCCTTGTCGGCGACGGATCTCTTCAGTTTGTCCAGCAGATCCTGCACTCCGCGCAATTGGGTGCCGGAACGGCTGAGGCGCAATTCGAGATCGGCGATGCGCTTTTTGTCATTTTCGATCTGGGCACGCATGCTGTTGATCGTATTGATCAGGCGGGTGCGTCGGTCGCCGGTGACCGTGCCCGGGATCTCACCGTCAATATTCAACTGGCTGTCCAGTTCATCGAGGTTGGTTTGGATATCGGTAATAGTTTGCGTGGCAAGGGCAAGAGAATTTTGTATCTCTTCCTTTTCCTTTTGCAGGGAACTGAGTTTGCCGGATGTACCGAAGTACATGATGGCAAAAACGATACTGATGATTGCCAGCGTTGCAGTTAGGATCCATATCGTATTTTTCATGCTTGACTCCTATCGGGTTATTAACACCGTGACACTAAAAAAAAAGTATACTTTCATGTCAAGGTAAAAATAGAGTATGAAATTCGATGTGTTGTTCCACTGGACTAGACAAGAGCACGGCAGAAAGCGGATCCAGCGCATGATATGCCACTCAGAATTGTATGAAATTCGTTTTATTGAAGCGGATTCCCTGTATCTTTTTGCGGGTAAGGGCGAGGCGTTTCCATTTTGGGCGGAACCATCCGGCGGTCATCATGGCAAGCGTATTATTTTTTCTCAGATCGAGAAAACGGATCTGACCGGAATAGCGCTCATCGAGAATGACCGGATCATCCGCTTTGACCTGCAGGCAAGGGACATCTATCACCAAAATATCCATTATGTTCTGATCTTTGAATGCATCCCGCCCATTCCCAATCTCATCCTGTGTCAGGCAGAACCGCATGGCTTGAAGATCCTAGAGGCAGTACATCAATACTCGCTGGCAGACAATCCCCAACGCCAAATCCTGCCGGGCTTGATCTATCAGCCACCCCGGACATCATATTTGCCACCCCCGCTGAGCCCCCGAAAGCAATGGATGCTGGCACTGAACGGCCAGACGCTGACCTTCGACGATGCAAACGACTATCTCGCCGCATATTATGAACAGGTTATCATTCACCGCCAAAAGATGGAACTGCAAGCGCTATTGATCCGCGAATGGAAGCGGAACCGAGATAAAAAACAGCGCAAAGCGGATGCCCAGACGAAGGAATTGGAGGACGCCCAACAAGCTGAAAAATGGTATCAGCATGCCGAGATCATCAAGTATAACCTGGCAAAGATCCGCAAGGGACAAACCAGGCTGGATAGCGTTAATTACTTTGAACCCGGTGCTCCTGCGATAACCATCATGCTTGATCCGACGCTTGATCCGGTCAGGAACATGCAAGCATACATCAAAAAATATCACAAAGCCCGAAATGGCGCTGCCATCATCGCCAAAAACCTCGCTCAATCCATCGCTGAAGTGAGAAACATCGATCAGATCATCCAGCGGATCGAAGCGGGAGAGATCATCCATCCGGAATCCCCAAAGGGTGGTTGTTCCGTCCGCTATGAACTCAGCAAACTGGACAAACTGCTCCGGTTAAGGATAAATGAAGATTGGGAGATCGCGATCGGAACAAAAGCCCGTGAAAATGACTTTGTCTCCATAGAACTCGGAAGAGCGCACGACTGGTGGTTTCATACCCGCATCTATCGGGGAGCGCATGTCCTGCTGCGCAACTTTGCCAAAAAAGAACCGCCCCATTGGTTGGTGGAGATCTGTTGCGCGCTGGCGGCTTATTATAGCAAGGCGAGATTTTCTCGGAATGTACCGGTCGATTATACCCAGATCCGTTATGTCCGCAAACCAAGGAAGAGTCCAGCGGGATTTGTCACCTATACCAATCATCATACCGTCTTTGCCGATCCCATGGATCTGCGAAGCGTAAAAACGATGCTGCCCGATGAAAAGTAAGATCACCCTCAAAGCCATCATCCTGCGAACCACCAAGTATAGCGAAAGTAGCGTGATGATCAATGCTTTCTCTCAAACCCAGGGCAGCATCTCCATCCTGGCCAAGGGCATCAGGAAAAAGCCACAGATCAATATGATCCAACGGCTTAATGAACTCGAACTGGTGCTATACGAACCTGCCGAGAGCGGGGTTTACTTGTTATCCGAATGTGCCTTGCTCAAAGAGCATGCCAGATACGACAGTGCGATGAATATGGCATGTGCTGAAGCGGGACTGGAATTGGTCTGCGGGTTGATGATCCCGGCGGATGACTCGCCTGAGATCTATGATTTTCTGACGACTTACTTGGAATACGTGAGAGGTATTACCAATAATGAGATCGCTTTATTTTGGCGCTTCGCCCTCAGGATTTTGCGGGAACTGGGAGTGCCGCTTGATCCAAGGCGCTGTGGCAGTTGTCATTGCAAGGACACAAAGCCGGCGGGGTATGATCACAGGCAGGGTCTGATCATGTGCGAGACGTGTTTGCGCAAGGTGTTTAACATGCGTCCGTTTCTGCCTGAAACGAGGTGGCTGCTATATCTGTTGCCGGAGATCGGCAAACATATTGATGGTCTCAAGATCAGCATCCAAAGCGCAACTGAGATCAATGATCTCTTGCTACGCTGGCTGGAAGGCCGGTTTCACAAGCGCTTCACGCTTCACAGCATGCAGGTGGCGCTGCAACTGCTCAGGATGGATCAGAACGGTTCAAACTGATTGATCTGCCACCAGTACACTTCCGCATCTTTCTGGATGCTGAGCAAATCTTCATAATGGGTCTTTTCCCACTCCACCAGGACGCCATAAAAAGCCCTCAAAGTAGCCAGATTGGTCTCTTGAGCACACTTGGCATAATGATCGATGGCGTCCTTTTCCAGCAGGATGGCGGTGGAAATGGCGGAAAAGAGGATTTGATCGGAGCCGATACGGCGGACAAAATCATCGGATATGATGGGGCTGAAGGCCTTTTGTTCTCCCAGAATTGGTGAGAGGTCGCTTGGCTGGACGTCGTTTGTGATCTCCTGATAATATTGCATCAGAAATCCATAGTGTGCATTTTCCTCTTCGGCACGGCTCTGAAAGAACTCCTTTATCTGCGGGTCAGTGGCATGAGACGCGGCGTTTTGATAGAGCGTGATGCCATCCATTTCACCCTTCATCGCTTTCTTGATCGTTTCGAGAAGTTGATCTCTGATCATCATGATTTTCTCCCATTGGGCATGTAGGTTTATCGATATTATAACCCATTGACAGCCAGAGAGAGAAAAAAAGTTTACAAATTCGATGCCCTGCCAAATTGTGAACCCGATCATGGATCAAAGCGAGAAACGATGAAATTACGTTCAAAACAATGGATGATGATGCTGTTTATGCTGGTAGGTATCGGCATTTTGAATGCTTCCGGACTGCGAGAGCGGACGGTTGATTGGTTGGAACAAGCAGGATTGAGCCCTGCCTTGGTGATCATCACAATTGCCATGCTGCCGGTAATTGAATTACGTGGAGCGATCCCGGTGGGGATGTTTTTGTATCAAATGCATTGGACGGAGGCGGCAATGCTTTCGATCATCGGCAATATGATCCCGATCCCTCTGGTATTGTTGTTTTGTGAGAGTTTTTTCCGGCTGGTGCGCAAGACGGGGATCGGAGTGCGCTTCACTGACTGGTTGTATCGTCGGACCCGACGCAAGGGCAGGATCGTGGAAAAGTATCAGGCGCTGGGATTGAGCATCTTCGTCGGCATTCCATTGCCGGTGACGGGTGCCTGGACAGGATCTCTGGCAGCCAATATTTTTGGCATCAGGTTTTGGCGTGCCATGTTCTTTATCTTTTTGGGCGTATTGATGGCGGCGGTGATCGTTATTACGCTCAGTATGGTGGGACTTATCTCATTCAGGGGAGTGCGATGAAACAATACCGGATCTTCTGGTTGGCGGGAGAAAACTCCGGTGATCTGCATGCTTCGCTGGTCATGCGCAAACTCAATCAGAGCGTTCCATATATCCGGCACTATGGTATTGGCGGCAAGAGGATGCAGGCGGAGGGTTTGGAGCCGCTTTTTCCCTTTGAACGCTTTTCGCTGATGGGATTTGCCGAGGTGATCAGGCATCTGGGATTTTTTTATAAGGTGGAAACACGGCTAAAGCAGAGCTTTGTCAAAGACAGGCCTGACCTGGCTATCCTGGTCGATTATCCCGGCTTGAATCTGCGTGTCGCCAGGTTTGCCGATGATGCCCGCGTACCGGTTTTATACTTTATCTGTCCCCAGTTTTGGGCGTGGAAACACAAACGGGTCTATAAACTCAAATACAATACCCGCCATGTTGCCTGCATCCTGCCTTTTGAGAAGGAATTGCTCGATATTCACAATGTGACCGGTTCATTCGTGGGTCATCCGATAGCGGAGGAGATCAAACTGGACTTGGATCGGGATGCGTTTGCCAATTTTTTCGGATTGGACGCTAATAAGCGCTGGCTGGGGTTTCTACCAGGCAGCCGGATGTCGGAGATCGAGCGGATGCTGCCTGTCTTTCTCGAAGCGATCGCACACTTCGATCCTATCGCTTACGAATTCCTTGTTTCCAAAGCACAGAGCATTGACCACCGAAAGTTTATGCAGATAGTTCACCAAGCCGGCGCCGCCAGGATCCGGATCATAGATGGATACAACTATGAAATGATGAAGTACTGCGATTTTATGATCTCCACTTCCGGCACCGCCACTTTGGAGACCGCGTATCTGGGAACGCCTCTTATGATCGCATACAAGACCTCGCCGCTCTCATATTGGATCGCCAGGCGGCTGGTCAGGGTAAAACGCATCGGATTGCCCAATATCATCCTGGAGAAAGATATTGTTCCGGAATTGCTGCAGGATCAGGTGACGCCCCTAAATATCAGCCGCACGGCACTTGAGATCCTATCCGTTCCCGCGGCATATTCCCGGATGAGGCAAGAACTTAGCTCGATCAAATCGCTCTTGGGAAGCATATCCGCATCCGGTGAAATGGTCAGATTGATCCGGCGGATGCTCAAAATCGATGAATAGATTGCTCTTTTATCTGGAGCGAAAAATCGCGGCCTGGCTGCTCAGGTTGCTACGCAAATCGCTCAAATTTGAGGTCGTGAATCAACCCCATGCGGGGCTCAAGTGTATTTATATGTTTTGGCATCGCAATTTGTTACCCTTGTGTCTGCATAGATTGGGCGATCCGATCGCGGTTTTGGTCTCGGCTTCCAAGGATGGAGAATTGCTTGCCGGTCCGTTATCCGAACTTGGTTACAAGACCATCCGCGGCTCCAGCAGCAGGGAAGGATTTCGTGCCATAAAGGAGATGATCCGGACGTCCAGGCATTGCCAATTGGGGATCACGCCGGACGGTCCCAAAGGACCTTCGGGATCGATCAGCCCGGGCGCCCTTTATATTGCCTACTTTGCCGGCGTTCCGATCATACCGGTGGCAGCGGATGCAACGAGGGAATGGGTGTTCAATTCCTGGGACAGATTCCGGGTTCCCAAGCCATTTGCCACGATCAAAGTGGTCTATGGCGATCCGATCCAGATCACCGACCGCAAAGACCTCGATGCCCGGATCGCCTTCCTCAAAGAGATCATGCATAATCTGGAGATGCAACTCTTGTGAGTTCTCCCTGCTTGATAACCTTAGTATAACCTTAGTATAACCTTACGACCGTAAGGTTATACTAAGGTTATGAAGCAAGGAAGAAGCAAGCGAAAAACCAACTTTCTGATCTATTCAAGGGCCTATCTCAAAAAAAATCTGCCTCGAAAGCAGAGTGAAAAACCAGGCAAGATACGGCGGAGGACATGGGATATGCAAAAGAAAAGTAAAAGCGTGAGAACCGGACAGCCCGGCGCAGATATGAGCCGTGATGGACTAAGAATTGCTTTGACAAAATATAACGTCAGAAATCCCGTGCGTGGGAGCGAAAATCAGCCATAGGAGAAAGGAATGCCGAAACTGATCGAGGATTATTTCATCGAACTGGTACGTATTGACAGCGAGTCGGGCAATGAACGGGGTATGGCGGACAAATTGACGGCTGATCTGGAAGCGATGGGCGCAAGCGTTATGGAGGATGAAGCCGGCGTTAGCACCGGTGGCAATGCCGGAAACATCTTTGCCCGCGTGCCTGGAACCGTGGACAAAGCGCCACTACTGTTCTGTGCACATATGGATACGGTCAAGCCGGGATGCGGGATCAAGCCGGTTAATGCGGACGGAAGGATCAAAACGGACGGCACGACCATCCTTGGCGCGGACGATAAATCCGGTATCGCCCAGATCATTTACGGCATCAAAAAAGCGCTTGAATCAGGGATGCCGTTGGCGCCGATCGAAGTGTTGTTCACCGTATGCGAAGAGATCGGTCTGTTGGGGGCAAAGAACTTTGATGCCGGCGTCATCCGTTCGGCACTGGGTTTTGCCTTTGATACCAAGGAAATCGATACGCTCACGATCGCTGCGCCGGCGCAAAATTCCATCCACATTGAGATCTTTGGCAAGGAAGCGCATGCGGGAGTGGAACCGGAAAAAGGGATAAATGCCATCCGGATCGCTGCCGAAGCCATTTCAGCAATGCCTTTGGGCAGAATTGACCGGGATACGACCACCAATATTGGCATTATCAGAGGTGGGATCGCCGGTAATATCATTCCCAACCACGTCGAGATCAAAGGCGAAGCCCGTAGCCATGATCCCCAAAAACTCCGGCAGGTGTGCGATGAAATCGTCAAAGCGGTCGAGGATGCCGTTGACGGATACCGCCGGGAAAACTTCCGGGCAAAGGCACAGATCGATATTCGCAATGAATATTCCAGTTTTGCCATCCCCGAAGGACATCCGGTGGTCGCCATCGCCAGAGATTCGATGCAACGAATGGGCGTTGAACCTATCCTGCGCAAAGGCGGCGGCGGCAGCGACGCCAATATCATCAATGCCGCCTCGATCCCAATGGTCATCTGCGGCACCGGGATGACTGGGGGTCACACGGTGGATGAATATATCGATATCTCCGATCTCAATAAAGGCGCTGACCTGGTCTATCAACTGATAAAAACATACTCGCAACAGTGATGGAGGAATCTATGATCCAGATAGCATTGATCGGCTATGGCAAAATGGGACGGATGGTTCACTCTCTGGCAGAAGCGGCTCAATGCCGGATCTGTGCCATTATCGATCCGGAAGCGCCGGATTTTCCATCCGTGATCAGCAGCGAAACTTTGGGCGATGCAGATGTCTGCATCGATTTTACTCATCCTGCCGCCGTGATCGATAACCTCAAGAAAACCGCAGGATCCGGCAAATCGGTGGTCATCGGAACGACCGGCTGGCTGGATAGAATGGAAGAAGCGCGGGAAATTATCAGCCGGTATGATGGGTCAATGCTCTGGGGCGCCAATTTTTCGATCGGGATGAATCTCTTTTCCAGGATCGTGGCTGCTGCCGCAGAAGCATTCGATCACTTTGAGGGATATGACGTTTATGGCTATGAACTGCACCACCGGCAAAAAGCGGACAGCCCCTCCGGTACGGCGATCGAACTGAGCAAGATCATTCTGCAAAATGTGACCCGCAAGGAATATCCTCTGTATGACCGCTCCGAGAACAGGATCAAACCGGAGGAACTGCACTTTGCCAGTATCCGTGCCGGATTCATTCCGGGAACTCATACCGTGGGATTTGATTCCGAAGCGGACACGATCGAGCTCGTGCACAGGGTTCGTTCCCGTGCATGCTTTGCCTCCGGCGCCCTCCAGGCAGCAAGGTGGATCGCCGGACGCAAAGGGATCTTCTCCTTTCAAGACATGATAAAAGATATCCTATGCTGATCCCATTCATCAAGATGCAGGCGCAGGGAAACGATTTTGTCATCTGGATCAAGCCGGAGACGGACGCCTGGCTCGATCTGGGTTCTCTGGCAATACGGATCTGTGACCGACACTTTGGCGTGGGAGGAGATGGACTGGTGATGCTGACGCCGGAAATTGGAGGCCCTCCCAGAATGCTGGTCCACAATGCCGATGGCAGCCAGGCAATGATGTGTGGCTCCGCTCTCCGCTGCTGTGCTGCCATCCTCAGCGAACTGACCGACCGGAAGCAATTTGTGATCAATACCGATTCGGGAGAGAAACAGTGCCGCATCATTACCCCGGGTAAGCATCCCTTGGTCGAATCCATGATCGCCATACCCGTTATCTTGAAGCAAAACATCGTGATTCAAGGCGTTTCCGGATCCTTGATCGATGCCGGAAACCTCCATTTCATCATCGAAACGGACGACCTCGAAGATCAGAATCTGGCTCATCGAGCCGCCGGTCTGCAAAACGATCCTTCATTGGGGCCGGGAGTGAATGTGCACCATGTCCGCTATGTAGATGATAAGATGATCGATATGGTGATCTGGGAACATGGCGTGGGCGCTACTCTCGCTTGTGGAACAGGGGCGGTAAGTGCAGTATATCTGGGAATTATGAGTGGCTATCTGAAGCACGAGACAAAGGTAAATATGCCCGGAGGGAGCGTCATGGTACGGTTTGACAAAGAGTCCGGAATGATGTGGATGTCCGGAGTCGTAAAGCGGGTATTTAGCGGAGAATATGAGTGGAACAACTCGGATCGTATCTAAAGGAACTGCGGGAGGGCGCAGTCATAACGATCGAGCAGGTCTATGATGAGACCCGCATCCGCAAAGAACAGATCCAAGCCATTGAAGAAGGCAGTATCCGCCGCCTGGGCGATTATGGTTATGCCCGGGCGATTGTTTCCAGTTATGCCCGATATTTGAATGCCGATCAGGAAATGGTCATGCGGGGATTTGACCTTTGCTTTCCCGAAGATTGCAAGTCCGGATACCAAGCACCCAAACTCCCCAAAGAAAGAAAGATCATGCTCTCCACAAACTTCCTGTGGATGCTCGTGATCGTCACGCTTTCCCTCTCCCTGGCCTTTATCCTGTTCCATTCATACAACAAAGGATATCTCAAAACACCGGAATTCTTCCAGCGGACCAATCCGGACAGCGTGGAGGTCAATACCCCGGCATTGGAGGCAAAGCCGGATTCTTTGCGTTTGCGGCTGCTACAGATCAGAGAATCCTTACCCCCGGAAAATCGCAACCAATCTGATCCGGATGGGTCGGGCACTATCCGAAGAAATACCAGGGACACAACAGATTATATCAGCCTCTTTATGGGAGACAGCCCAGTCAATATCGAGTGACCATAATCCTTGGACACGGGTGCATAATTGCCACATCTAATCCGGACGTGTGATATAATTGCGACACTCCACTTCTGCTTTGGATTTCTGCCCATTGCCTGGCGAATTATGTAAGTATCAGATGAATAGCGCATTACGGCCTGCTATCGCAAGCGGGGGACACTGGTTGTTTCTTTGGGATTTGGAATGTAAATTGCTCCGAACTAAGGAGCGGGTAGATGAATATTAAGAAGGAGATGTCCAATGGGGATGCAACAGATCCTGATGGTCGTTTTGGGGGTGATCATAGTGGGCGTAGCAGTCACCGTTGGCATCGTAATGTTTGGGACGAATGCTTATAACTCCAACCGCTCGGCAATCAATACTGAGTTGCACACATTTGCCGGCTTGCTCCTTCAATATTGGAAAATGCCTCCGATGATGGGGGGAGCAGGGATGTCATCAACCAATGTAACAACTGGAGCAGTGGCAGGATCAATCGGATTTACCTCCCGAAACGGTAACGGACAATATTATCACGGCAGTGATAATGGAGAGTTCCGGATCAAGAGTGTCACTGGATCTGTGGTGGTTATTGGCGGATTGGGTAAAGAACTGAAGAACGAATTGCGTCCTTACGTCGAAACCACGGTCAACATGGAGAACGGTTCGATTAGTTCGGTGGTGACCGATGCCGCCGATTTTCCTGAATGACCCCGTCCATCAAATCTTCTGAAACAGCGCTGCTTTTGAACCCTTGGTGTCGTCAATTGTCTGAGTAATACGAGGCAGTATTCCGCTAAATTGCTTGCTGAGATCCACATCAAATTGTTTTCCCGCCTGACTTGATATTTCCGTTATCGCTTCCTCTGGACTGAGGCGTTGCCGGTACGTCCTCTGGCTGGTCATGGCATCATAAGCGTCAGCGATCGATACCACCCGCGCCAAGTGATTTATCTTGTCCAAAGCTATGCCATAAGGGTATCCCTCGCCGTTGCACCATTCATGATGTTGGAGGATTATATCGCTTATGTCCTGGGGGAAACCAATGGGATGAACGATCCTGGCGCCGATCACAGGGTGTTCTTTCATCATAGTCAATTCATCGTCGGAAAGGGATACTTGCTTGGTCAGGATGGAGCGGTAGATTCCGATCTTGCCCAGGTCATGGAGCAGAGAGCCGATCCTGAGTTTTTTCAGTTCTTCCGACGAGAGTGCGATGTGTTTTCCAAACAACATGCTGATGACTGTCACGCGCTCACTGTGGCCGCGAGTGTATATGTCGTTGGCTTCTAAGGCGTTTACCATCACGTTCAGCGTGTTAATGAAGTTGCTTTCCAATTTGCGTTTGGCGTTGAATAGTTCCAGCGTTCGCTGCTGCACCATGTTTTCCAAGTGTTTTTTGTAATTCTCGTTTTGTATCACCAGATCATTTTTTTGGGCGGCACGGCGGACGCTGATCATTAATTCACTCAGATTAAATGGCTTGCGCAAAAAATCGTACACTCCGAGTTTGATCGCTTTTTGCATCACGTCAGTCTCGGCAAAACCTGTCATCAGGATAACCGGTATCTTGTTATCGATTCGGCTGACGTTTTCCAATAGCGCCAATCCGTCCAAGCCCTGCATGCAAATATCGGATATGACGATGTTGTATTGATTAGTGCGAAGCAGGATCAATGCCTCATGGGGATCGTCGGTCAACTGTAATTCATATTCATCACAATCAGTCAGCACCTGCCGGATGAGATCCAGAATGCTCTTCTCATCATCTACCACCAAGATTCTTTTTCTGTTTTGCATCATACATTGTCCTGTGGGGGCAAGGTATGCATTTCATTCAATTCTGTCAAATGAAAAAGGATTATGGCATGCGATCGGGCGCCATGATCTTTGATCCGGTTAGATAAGCAAGACCATTGAACAATCCTATCCGTACCCTGCCATGGAAAGGTCTGGCGTATGAACGAGGGTATTTGCTGAAGAAAATCGTCAATTTGATCTATTTTGACTTGAAACACCCTCAAAAAGCCATCTTTTTTGTCCATTTTTCAGGTTATCCCGAAATCTGGACAGACCTCTCCTATATCACGCTCGCAAAATCTTAAGACTACGCTTCAGATTGAAGGCGATTGCTCCCATAAACCCGAATAATGCAGTAAGAGACTCTTCGCCCAAGAAATAGAACTGATTTATGTAAGACCGTTGAATAATCGGCAACACCGGATTTATCCGGTTGTTGTACCGGATTT
>CAYZZE010000069.1:5894-12144 GCA_964482845.1 uncultured Candidatus Cloacimonadota bacterium | reverse complement strand
ATCCGGTACAACAACCGGATAAATCCGGTGTTGCCGATTATTCAACGGTCTTTTCCAATATACGTTTCCCACAATCAGAGGGATATGGACAACTGACTTTGGAAACACTCAATTCGGCGGTTTGCCAGATTAATGTAATCCTGACTGATGTCGTAGCCAACGTAGTTTCGATTGTTCTTGATTGCGCTGATCGCGGTCGTTCCGCTCCCCATGAACGGATCGAGGACAACATCACCGGCAAATGAGTATAATTGGATGAGGCGATGGGGAAGTTCTTCCGGGAACGGAGCAGGATGCCCGATTTTTTTTGCGCTTTCGGCGTTCATTGTCCAGATCGACTTGGTCCACTCTATAAACTGTTCTTTGGTGATCGTATTCCGTTTATTGTGTCTTACCCGATTATACTGCCCTTTGGAGAATATCAGAATGTATTCATGAATATCCCGTAACGTAGGGTTGGCGGCACTCATCCAACTACCCCAAGCCGTCGATGCACTTGCACTGGCCGCTTTGTTCCAGATTATTTCGCCCCTCATGTTGTAACCGATATCGATCATCATCATCGAAATGTAATCGGAGAGTGGAATATAGGGTTTTCTACCCAGATTGGCTAAATTAACACAAGCCCTGCCACCATTGACCAATACCCGGTAAGTTTCCCGAAATGAATTCTCCAAAAGTGAGAGATATTCGTTGAGAGATAGATCGTCATCGTATTCTTTTGAAGCATTATAGGGCGGTGAGGTTATCATGAGATGGATCGAATTGTCCGGCAGTTCTTTCAGGTTTTCCGCCGAACCCAATATGATGGTGTTCAGATACTCATCGGGCACGGGATTTTCCGTTGTGTCGGTAATCTTTGTCGTATTCATGGTGGCGTACATCTTGGATTGATAGAATATCGTGGAATCGTGGTTGATCCTGCCGTTGGTGCCAAATGAACTTGTCTTGGTGCCAATTATCTTGCTCATGCTATGCTCTGATAAGTTCCTTTACTTCCGCCCTCTTTGGGATACAGGCGTAACAATCACCATTCACCTCATAGAAAACCCGTTCAGGGCTGGTTGAATTCCTCAGTGCTTCATCAAAAAATCTGATCTCTACATCATCATTCCACAATTCCATTCATATTCCTTGGCTATGACACATCTTGTCTTCATGACTACCGGTCAATGACAGTCAAAACACGTTCTCATAATATCTGATAACTTGGTACCTGTCAAGTAAAATGGCTCCAGTGGTTTCATAGTCACTGACACGTTACCTGATCTTTTCTCGTAGTTTACACTCGGGATGCTCCCGAGATCATCCCGAGTAGTCGGGAGCATCTCGGGAGAAAGGTGGCTTGAAAATGACTTGATCATTCAGGGGCGGCAGAATGAAGAAAAGGCGTTCGGAAGAACGCCTCTTCTGTTTTATATGGTTTACTTGATTGTGTTTAGAGTGTAATGATTTTCGGCTCAGAGCGCTTGGTGTCCGCCATCTTTTTCACGGCAGAGTTCGATGAGGACGCCACCGGTGGACTTGGGATGCAGGAAGGCGATCTGAGCGCCGTGGGCGCCGGGACGCGGCTCCTTGTCGATCAATTGGATGCCCTCGTTTTCAATATCGCTGAGTGAGGCGGGCAGGTCATCCACGGCAAAAGCGAGGTGTTGGATGCCTTCGCCGCGTTTTTCGATGAATTTGGCGATGGGGCTGTCCTCGGAGGTCGGCGCCAGGAGTTCCAGGCGGGTGTTTCCACAGGGGAAGAAAGCGACCTTTACCTTTTGGGATGGGACTTCCTCGATCGCCTCGAGGGTAAAGCCCAGTTTCTCATAAAGTGCGATACCGGCTTCGAGGTCGCGGACGGCAACGCCGATGTGGCTGATATGCTTAACCATGATTCCTCCTCATTTCAGATGCATGTCCGCCAATTGGAAGCCGATCTCCATGGCTTTGTAGTTCAGATCGACGAAAGCAGGTTTTACGGAATCGGCGATGGCTTTCTTGAGCGATTCGGGCTTGACCACGCCAGTGATCTTGACAAGGAATGCCAAGGAACAGATATTGGCGGTGATCGGGCTGCCGAGTTCTTTGATCACGACTTCGGTGAAGGGAATCTCATAGGTGTTTTCGGCAGTCATGGACAAGTTTTTTACATAGGTTGTGTCGATGATGAGGATACCGTTTTCCTTGAGATCAAAGAGATATACGTCACATGCTTCCTGCGTGAGAGCAAGCAGACAATCGAACTGGGTGGCTTCCGGGAAGAAGATCTCATTATCGCCAATGATGACATCGGCGCGGGAGTATCCGCCCCGGGATTCCGGACCATAACTCTGGGTCTGGGTGACGCGGCGGCAGTCATAGACGGCGGCTTTGGCCAGGATGATACCGGCGAGGATCAGTCCTTGTCCTCCACTGCCGGAAAGCCGGATCTCATATTGTTTTGACATCATTCTCCTCCCGTCGCCTGGACGCGTTCGCATAGTTTGGCATATTCGGCGCAGAACTCAGGTTCCACGACGCGCTTGATGATGCCCCGGACGATCTTGCCTTCCACCTTTTCCTTGGGGAGTTTGTCCACCGCTGCCAGGGGCACGGATCCATCCCGCATCTGCTTCATCATTTCCGGTGCCCCGCCTTTTTTGTTGAGGCGTCCGTAGATCACGGGACAGGCGCTGATGACCTCGATCAGGGAGAAGCCGGGATGTTCGATGGCGTCGCGGACGTAGGTTTGAACTTCATGGGTGTGGAAAGCGGTGGTACGGGCAACGAAACTGGCGCCGGCGCCAATGGCCAGATTGCAGATATTGAATTCGGGCTCGATATTGCCATAAGGAGTGGTGGTGGCGATAGCCATTTGAGGCGTGGTGGGCGATGCCTGTCCACCGGTCATGCCGTAGATATTGTTATTGATCAGAATCACAGTCAAATCGATGTTGCGGCGGGCGGCATGGATGAAGTGATTGCCGCCGATGGCAGTGCAGTCGCCGTCACCGGTGACCACGATGACCTTGAGATGTGGCTTGAAGAGTTTGACGCCGGTGGCATAGGCGATCGGACGCCCATGCAAGGTGTGCAGTGTATTGAAGTCCACGTAAACAGGCATGCGTGAAGAACAACCGATGCCGGAGACCATGACGATGTCGTTGCGGTCGATATTCATCTTGGCGATGGCACGGATAATGGCGCCCAGCACTATGCCGTTGCTGCATCCGGCACACCAGACGTGAGGGAATTTCTTGTCGTGCCGCAGGTATTCGTGGATGATTTTTTGGGGGATGTTTTCCATCAGAGCACCTCTTTGATCTTGTGCAGGATTTCATTGGGGGTGATCAACGCTCCGGTGCAGCGTTGCATGGAGATCAAGTCGCCATCGCTTTTGTCTTTGGTCAGGAGTTTGATCTCATGGATGAGTTGCCCCTGATTGAGTTCGGGAACGATCACAGTATCCACGTTTCGCAACATCTTGCGAACCGCGTCATCCGGGAAAGGCCAGATAGTGAGGGGACGAAGAAGACCGACGGGGATGCCTTCGGCTCGGGCTTGGGCAACCGCGGCTTTGGCGGCTCGGGACATGATGCCAGCGGCAAAAACGGCGATCTTGGCATCTTCCATCTCGCGGCTTTCGATCTGCACCAGGTCTCGGATGTTGTGTGATATCTTCTTGCGCAGGCGTTCCATCATCTCATGTGCTTCGGATGGTTTGTTTGTGGGGAAGCCGTGGGCGTCGTGGGTCAGTCCGGTGACGTGGAAGCGGTAGCCCTCTCCATAACTGGCAAGCGGGGAGAGATATTTCTGGTTTTCATCGTAGTGTTTATACCAGTGTGGAGGGACGGTGGGTTTGATGCGGGAGATCACCCGGACGTTTGCCAAGTCGGGCAGAGTAACTGCTTCGCGCATGTGTCCGATCACTTCGTCCAGGAGCAGGATCACGCAGGTGCGGTATTTCTCACTCAAATTGACGGCGCGGATGGTGAGTTCATAACTTTCACGCACGGAATCGGGATACAGCACGATTGCCGGTGAATCGCCATGCGAGCCCCATTTGGATTGCATAATGTCTCCTTGGGCGGGGCTGGTCGGCATTCCGGTGCTGGGTCCCATACGTTGGACGTTGACGACGACACATGGTGTCTCAGTGATCTTGGCATAGCCTATGCCTTCCTGCATCAGGGAAAATCCGGGACCGCTGGTGGCGGTGAGCGCTTTGGCTCCAGTCAGCGAGGCGCCGGTGATGGCGCAAATGCTGGCGATCTCGTCTTCCATTTGGACATAGACGCCACCACGCTTGGGCATTTCTTCCGAGAGGATCTCGGCGATCTCGGTGGATGGCGTGATCGGGTAGCCAGCAAAGAAATTCACTCCGGCATCAAGCGCACCGTAAGCAACCGCCTGATTGCCCTGCAGAAGGGCGATGCGGCGTTTCTCTACCGGTGCCGGCTCAGGCTTGACAATCGACTTGAGGTATTCCGTACTTTTCAATTTTTTCGTAGCCACAATGCACTCCTTATCTCTTTTTGGCACCTGTGATGGCAAAATCCGGACACAAACGGTCACAGGTCTCGCAATGGATGCATTTTTCGGGTTTTTCGACATAGGGCGAGCCATCGGCTTTCCTGCCCAGACATCCGGTAGGGCAGAATGCGACGCAGATACCGCACTTCTTGCACCAATTATAGTAGATCAGCACGGGAGAAGAATCGTCACCCGGTGCCTTGACTTCGGTTGCTTCTACCTCCATCTTCTCGGGTGTGTCTTCTTCCCTGATGATCATGCCCACTCGGTCTTTCTCGACTTTATTGGACATCCTTCCTCCATATGTTTTTTTGAACCCTCTATCCAAAGCGTTGTTTTCTTTCAAGGTTTTTTTGTGCTCTTCATGATTTATATATCTCTACTCTGCATAATAGATCGCCTGGATTGGATCGATCCGGGACGCCTTGAGTGCCGGATACAAGCCGGATACGAAGCCCACGGCACAGGAGAATAGAATGCCCAGGGTGACGCCTTCATAAGGAAGATAAAGCGGAATCTTGATCGCAGTGGACAGGGCAGATAGTGCCAGCCAGGCAAAGGCAATGCCCAAAAAAGCGCCGATCAGCGCCAATGCCAACGCCTCAAAGATAAAATAAACGAAGATATCCTTTTCGGTGGCGCCGATGCTTTTGCGCACACCGATCTCCAACATCCGTTCCTGAATAGAGATCAGTAGCGTGCTAAAGAGTCCGATCCCGCCCACGATCAGGGAAATGGAGGCAATGGCGGAAAGGGTGAGGTTCCACTTGCGCATGTAATTGTCGATCTCTTCATTGATCCTCAATAGGAAAGATCCGATATCCTGGAAGGAGAAATTGGGATACATATTGTGCCGGGCCAGCATCAATTGACGCACTTCGGTCTTCAGTATGTCATAATCCGTCTCCGTTTGCGCCTGCACATAGATGTAGTTCACGACCTTCAAAGGACTGAGATATTGGGTGCCATAACGCAGGGGAATATATACCGCCCGCAGATCTTCGTCTCTTTCCCAGGCGTTGAAGTTCATCCCCACCGTCTCGTTCAGAGCATCTCCAGCCAGCACGCCAATGATTCGGAAGCGGTGTGTGCCGAGATTTATCATTCTGTCCACCGGGTCAGCGTCGCCAAAGTGTTCGCGTGCAAAATGATGGCCCAAGACGGCGACCGGCATTGAATTCTGTTCTTCATGGTCGCTGAAGTATCTGCCTCTGCCGATGGGGTAGGATTGGGTGATAAAGAATTGGGGGTTGGTAGCACGGATGCGCACCTGGATGTCTTTGTTGTTGATCTTTTCCATGCTGGATAGTTCCAACATGCCATAGATACTGCGATAGTGGATGTTGTCTCGGATGGCGAGGTAGTCATCATAATTCAGGTTGGCAACGCTCTGCGGAGTCCTCCGGAATTGCATGAAGCGGTTGGTTTGCCGTTCCTGCTGAACGATGGCGGGAGTGATTATCAGTGAATAGTTCCATCCCAGCCCTTCCATATTCTTTTGGATGAGCGCCTGGATGGCATAGACAGAGGAAAACATCGTAACGACTGCCATCACACCGATAATGATGCCCAAAAGCGTGAGGAAAGAGCGCAGTTTGTGGCTCAGGATACTCTGGAAAGAACTGTTCAGGGCATCACCGTAATGCATTATCTATCAGCCCATTTCCGTCTTGCAGCGTGGACAGAATTTATAAGATCCTTGTCCACGCTTAATGGACTCAAACAGATACTCGTGCCCACAATTCGGACA
>CAYZZE010000069.1:0-5794 GCA_964482845.1 uncultured Candidatus Cloacimonadota bacterium | reverse complement strand
ATCCCTCCCTGGTCATCGTGCGAGACATTTTTCTTGTTTTTACATTGGGGAAAGCGGTTACAGGCGAGGAATTCCCCGTTCTTGGTGCGCCGAAGGATCATTTTGCCTTCCTGACAAGCGTCGCAAACGATATCCGTTTCCACGATAAAGGAGTGTTTTTCTTTTTTGATATCCACCTGAACGATCAATTTGTCCAGTTGAACGTAGTAATCCCTTACCAGATTTTGCCAGATGACCTTACCCTCTTCGATCTGATCAAGTTTGTCCTCCATCTCGGCGGTGAAACGAACATTGAAGACCTCATCAAACTTTCCGACCAGAAAGCCGTTTACATCTATGCCCAGAGGGGTAGGCAGGAATGACTTCTTTTCCATCTCCACGTATTTACGTTGTCTCAGCGTGGTGATGATGGAGGCGTAAGTGGAAGGTCTGCCGATGCCTTTTACTTCCAGTTCCTTGATCAAAGACGCCTCCGTAAAGCGGTTCGGCGGTGTCGTAAAGTGCTGGCTATGTTGCATATCCTTATACTCCAGGTCATCGCCCTTGGTATAGGACGGGTGGATGGATACCCCGAACTGGATATTGACATGCGGATATGCTCTGATAAATCCCTGCTCGATCACTTCATTACCGGAAGCGCCGAAGATCGCTTCTGCGAGTTTTACCTGGACACTGGTCTGCCTCAGCAGCGCCGCTGTCATCTGAGTAGCGACAAAGCGTTGCCAGATAAGGGTATAAAGTTTGAGTTGTTCAGGTTTCAGGTGCTTTGCCAATGATTCGGGAGTGCGGAAGGGATCGGTGGGACGGATGGCTTCATGGGCGTCCTGCGCTTTATTTTTGTTGGGATAGGCCCTGCTGGCGGGATTGAGATAGTCGTTGCCATAGCGGTCTCTGATCAATTTACGGCAGGCGGTATTGGCTTCTTCGGAGACTCTTACCGAATCGGTTCTCATGTAGGAGATCAGACCCGCCGTTTCGCCTCCGATATCGACACCCTCATACAATTGCTGAGCGATGGATATGGTGCGGCTGGACTGGAAATTGAGGATATTGGACGCTTCTTGTTGCAGGGTGCTGGTGATGAAGGGCGGTGGTGGTTCCAGAAGGCGGTTTCCCCGTTTGATATCGCTTAGCATCGCCGGTTTCCCTTGGATTGAGGATAGGATCTGCAATGCTTCCGTTTCGGTATTGAGATCGATCTTTTTACCGTCCACTTTCTCCAGTGATGCCTTGAATGGTGGCAATTCCCCGCGCCAGAAATCCGCTTCCAGCTTCCAATACTCTCGGGGCACAAATTTCCTGATCTCCGCTTCACGTTCACAGATCAGGCGAAGGGCGACGGACTGCACCCTTCCGGCGCTGAGATCTTTGGCGATGATGCTCCAGAGCAATGAACTTATCCGGTAGCCAACGATCCTGTCCAGGATACGCCGTGCCTGCTGGGCATCGACTTTTGCCTGATCGATCTGCTCAGGATTCTGGATGGCGTCTTGGATCGCTTTAGCAGTGATTTCGTTAAAGAGAACGCGATGCACGGGCTTACCTGCCAGTTCTTTCTCCAGCAGCTTGGTGAGGTGCCAGGCAATGGCTTCGCCTTCCCGGTCATGATCGCTGGCCAGATACAAAGCCGGCGCGTGGGCAAGCGCTTTGCGGAGTTCTTTGATGATCTCGGCCTTCTTGGGGTCGGTGACGTATTTGGGCTCGAAGTTTTTGTCAACGTTGATGCCGAATTCTTTCGCTGGCAGGTCACGGATATGTCCCATTGACGCTTTTACCGTGAATTGATTATCCAGGAATTTACCGATCGTTTTTGCCTTTGCCGGCGATTCTACAATGATCAGACTTTTTGCCATTCTTCCTTCCGTAGTCTTATTCGTCAGATTCTTGCTGACCGCAGCACTTCTTATATTTTTTTCCGCTGCCGCAGGGACAGGGATCGTTCCTGCCCACTTTGGGAGCAGCGATGATCGGTCTGATCTTCTGCACGTTGCCTCCCATTTCGGGATCATTAAAAGCCGGTGGGGCGGAAGCGTGCTGTTCCGCGTAGCGTTGCGCATGGATAAAGGCATTGACCTCTTTATGGCTCAGATTTGCTCCCTGCAGCATGCTCTGCATCATCTCCTGGGAGAGAACGTAGGTATTAAACACGCGTCTGGTCACATTTTCCTGGATGCGGGTGATTAAGCCTTGGAACAGCTCAAAGCTTTCTTTCTTATATTCGATCAAGGGGTCTTTATTGGCATAGGCACGGAGGTGGATGCCATCTTTGAGCAGATCCATCTCATGGAGGTGTTCGCGCCATTCATTGTCCACCACTTCCAATAGGCAACGCCGTTCAATATCGCGCATCACTTCTGGTGTCACGTGCCGTTCTTTGGCTTCATAGGCATCCAGAATCGTCTCATACAATGACTCCACCAGTTGTTCACGATGCAGAGCGCTCTGCTCAAGCTCGTTACGGTTAACGTCCAGGTTGATGGTGGATTTGAACCAATAATGGATACGATCCAGATTCCATTCCTCAACGGACGTTTCTTGCAAAGCATTGGTATCCACAAGGTTGCTGATCGTGTCGTGGATCATCTCCAGGATCTCGCTTTTGACGTTATAGCCTTTGAGCACATTGCGCCGGTAGGAATAGATCACCTCGCGCTGGTTGTTCATCACCTCGTCATATTTGATCAGGTTCTTACGGATCTCAAAGTTATGTTCCTCGACCCTTTTCTGTGCCCGTTCCACCGCTTTGGTCATCCAAGGATGGCGGATGGCGTCGCCTGACTTGAGACCCATGCGCACCATCATCGGCGCGATGCGGTCAGAACCGAAGAGCCGCATCAGATCATCTTCCAAAGACAGGTAAAAACGTGAGGTGCCGGGATCGCCCTGACGTCCGGCACGACCACGCAACTGCCGGTCGATCCGTCGGCTTTCGTGACGTTCGCTGCCGATCACGTGCAGCCCATCCATTGGCAGACCATAGGGATATTCATCTGAGATCCCGCGCGGCAGGCCACGATATTCCTCGATGGCTTGGGTGACCACTCCGGCACCGAGTTTGATATCGGTTCCGCGACCCGCCATATTGGTGGCAATGGTCACGGCTCCGGGCTGACCGGCATGCATGATGATCTCCGCCTCACGTTCGTGATTCTTGGCATTGAGAACGTTGTGAGCAATGCCATGCCGGCGCAGCAGACGGCTGATCGTTTCCGATACCTCGACGCTGACGGTGCCGACAAGCATCGGTTTCTTGCGCTCATGCATATAGACGATCTCGTTGATGATCGTCTGATATTTCTCGTTTTTGGTCAGGTAAATCACGTCATCGTGGTCGATACGAGTGACCGGAACGTTGGTAGGAATGACCATCACCGGCAGTTTGTAGATCTCCATGAATTCGGATTCTTCGGTAACCGCCGTGCCGGTCATGCCCGCCAGTTTCTCATACATCCGGAAATAATTTTGCAGCGTGATCGTTGCCAGAGTCTGGGTTCCCGCTTCGATCTTGACGTTTTCCTTGGCTTCCAGCGCTTGATGCAGCCCGTCGCTGAATCGCCTGCCCGGCATTTGCCGTCCGGTAAATTCATCGACGATGACCACCTTGTTATCGAGCAGGACGTATTCCACATCCTTTTCAAAGAGGGTATATGCGCGCAGCAACTGATTGATATTGTGCAGTTTCTCGCTCTTGTCCATAAAGCGGTTGGTCAGCCGTTCCTTCTGAGCGGCTTTTTCCGCCTCGTTTGGATTCTCATCATTATCGACGCGGGCGAGGATTTCGTCCAAACTTTCCACGATAAAAAGGTCTGCTTCGGAGCGGGAGAGCATATCGCGTCCCTTGTCTCGCATATCCACCGAGTTCTGACGCTCATCCACCACAAAGAAGAGGTCTTCGTCCAGCTCATGCATCTTCTTGTCACGCAGGTATATGCCTTCGATATCATTGACTTGTTTCTTGAGTTCGCCTTCCTGCATCAGTTTCATAAATGCCTTGTTACGCGGGGCGGCACGTTTGACAAGGAGCAGGTTTTTTGCCAGGCGATCATGATCGGCGCGCGGATTATCTTCCCGCAGATCTTCCCGGATCTCACTGA
This sequence comes from uncultured Candidatus Cloacimonadota bacterium, assembly GCA_964482845.1. Classification (GTDB taxonomy): domain Bacteria; phylum Cloacimonadota; class Cloacimonadia; order Cloacimonadales; family Cloacimonadaceae; genus VGPI01. The sequence continues at coordinate 1,700 of CAYZZE010000069.1, read as the reverse complement.
TATAGCGTTGAACCAGAGCGTTTTGCGCCTGCACCACCTGAGCCACCGAACTTTTCAGTTCGGAATAAAAATTCTTGTCCTGGGCGACCTGTCCGCTGATGATGAGCGGTGTCCGCGCCTCATCGATGAGGATGCTGTCCACCTCGTCCACGATGGCATAGTAGAAATCACGCTGCACCAGTTGGTCCCGACTGACTGCCATGTTATCTCTCAGGTAGTCAAAGCCGAATTCGCTGTTCATGCCGTAAGTGACGTCACAGGAGTATGCGTCCTTGCGTTGGTCGTGATTCATGCCGGTGGTTATGCAGCCGATAGTGAGACCGTGAAAGGTAAAGATCGGACTCATCCATTCGGCGTCCCGCTGAGCCAGATAGTCATTCACCGTGACGAGATGCACCCCTTTGCCCAATAATGCATTCAGAAAGAGCGGCAACGTGGCCACCAAGGTCTTTCCTTCGCCGGTCGCCATTTCGGCAATTTTGCCTTCATGCAGAGCGACACCGCCGATGAGTTGGACGTCAAAGGGCACCATGTTCCATTCCACTTCGTGACCGCGGACCTCATATTTGTCTCCCAAAAGCCGGCGACAGGTGTCCTTGACGATGGCATAAACCTCGGGCAGATAATCATCCAGCATGGCTTTGCGCTGTTTTTTCAGTTCCTTTTTGGCGCCATCGATATCACGCTCGATCCGGTTGCGCTCGCTTTCGCTGCTTTCTTCCCGGAAACGGCGCAACAGATACGCCATCTCGGTCTCAAGGGGTTCAAGTCTATCCGCCAGTTCGCTTTTGATCTGGGCGATGCGCTCGCGCAATTGATCATCGCCATATTGCACCAGACCTTCATAGATTTCATTTATTTCGCGGACAAGCGGCTGCACCGCTTTCAAATCCTTTTTCGATTTGTCGCCGAATACTTTGCGCAGAAGTCGTTCCAACATATCGTCTTCCTTCTTGTGTTCCTCGTCTCTCGTGCCTTAACAGCACACGGTTTTGCAATTCTCGTCACACGGAAAAAAACTGTCCTTTGTGTCAATGCTTTTCTTGTTTCTGTAAACTTATAGTTATCCTCCTTGCTTGATAACCTTAGTATAACCTTAGTATAACCTTACGACCGTAAGGTTATACTAAGGTTATGAAGCAGGGAGGATGCAGGAGAAAGCACAAATCCCCGCGAATCTGAATTTTCTTGAGACCGTTGAATAACTCAGAGCGGTTGACTCAATGAGTATCCAAACTATCTGTCATTCATATCAATAACTGCGCGGTAAGGAGAGACGACATTGTTTTTGCACGTTCGCGATATTTGGTGATTCCAATATTTGCAACGCGCTTTGATTATGTGGATAACCTTATCAAACATGTTCTGTCAGGACAACGGGATATTATTTCGCAAAGGTCTTAAGGGATAAGTGATAGACCCAAGCATAACCGTTTTCTGATGTTTGTAATCTTTACTTCTCCTTGTGATTTGTGCGCTCTGCACTTCTACCAGTATGGGAGTAAGCAATCCATAACTTGTTCCGTTGATTTCCCTTAAGAAATCCTTTTGAAATAATCGTGAAAATCCATTTGAATAAATCGTGATACCGTTTTGAAAAAGTCGTGATATCGCAAGCCAGCGAAAACGCCGAACTGAAAGAATGGTGATACGATTTGAAATAGTAAAGACCGTTGAATAATCAGCAACACCGGATTTAT
>CAYZZE010000068.1:0-12170 GCA_964482845.1 uncultured Candidatus Cloacimonadota bacterium | reverse complement strand
TCCAGCGCAGTCAGCAATAACTGAGGATTATTCCTGTCAGATAGTTTGGATACTCGTTGAATCCCCCGCCCTAAGTTATTCAACGGTCTCAAGGGGGTTAGATTCAAGCGAATAGTGCTTTCTCCTGAGTGCTCCCTGCTTCATAACCTTAGTATAACCTTACGGTCGTAAGGTTATACTAAGGTTATACTAAGGTTATCAAGCAAGGAGGAATTGGCGTGTTAGCCGAAGGACGAGAAGAAATGAGGCAGGGATGGGCGTTTGGGTCGTGCCTATTCTCGGCAAGGCCAGCGGGGATGGGACGAATTGGACTATAAATCCTGTCACGAAGCACAAAAGATAAAGAGTTGGCAGCGCCATAAATGAATACGGAATGTCACTGATAATCAAAGCGATGGGTCGATAATATGATCGATGCGACAAATCCATTGACAAATAAGGGGGATGGTAAATCCTGGCACCGAAAATGAAGCTGTCCGCTTCTGCCTTACTGTAAATGCGCAGGTAAGTGCCCGAGATTAAGTGATATTTTTACCCGAGAAGCAGGCGGATCGCAGAATCCGCCTTTTATTTTAACCGGTAAAGAAGGAGGTTCCTATAATCCGGATAAAACGTGGCAAGGCACGAACGAAAGATGTGGTGCCGAAAGAAAGAATTAATCATCAGATTACTGCGTCCACAGTCAGATTGATTGGCAGCGACGCCAAGCAGATCGGTGTCGTATCGATCAGCGAAGCAATACGCCGGGCAGATGAAGCGGGAATGGATCTGGTGGAGATTTCTCCAACCGCAGAACCGCCGGTATGCCGGATCCTTAACTTCAGCAAGTATTATTTCGAGAAGGAAAAGCAAGCCAAAGAAGCCCGTAAACGCCAACATGAAGTGGAGATCAAAGAGATCAAGTTCGGTCCGAACACCGAGGAACATGACTACAACTTCAAGAAAAACAACGCCATCAAGTTTTTAAAACAGAAGAACAAGGTAAAATTCACCGTGCGTTTCCGAGGCCGTCAAATGGCACATAAGGAATTGGGATACAACGTATTGGAGCGACTCAAGAATGATCTTGCGGCGATCGCCGAAGTTGATTCCGAGCCCGTGCCCGACCGGAATCTGTTATCAATGGTCATTTCGCCCAAAAAAGACATAGAGAAGATCCTGGAAAAGATCGCCCAGCAGACCCGGGAAACCAAAGTAGTACCCTCTCCGGTTGAGGCGCATTAAGAATAAGAACACACATATACATATTATACGCTCCGGATCATGCCGGAAGGAAGCGAAGTATTGCATTTACTCAATGGAATAAGCGAATAAGGAGATAAAATGCCCAAGATCAAGACCAACCGGTCGGCTGCCAAACGCTTTAAAGTCACTGGAAGTGGCAAAGTAAAGCGTCATCATGCCAAATCAGCCCATATCAAGACCAAGAAATCACCCAAACTCAAGCGCAATTTACGTTCCAGCGCCATCGTTCTCAAACAGGACGAAAGAAGAATTTACCGCATGCTGGTATTGTAAAAGGAGATCAAGATGCCAAGAGCAACAGATAACGTCGCAGCCCACCGTCGCAGAAAGAAATACTTATTGGCCGCCCGGGGGTACTTTGGTGCCCGCAGCAAGACCTATCGTATTGCCCGTCAAGCCGTCGAACGCGCCCTGCAGTATTCGTTCAGGGATCGCAAACAAAAGAAACGCCAGTTCCGCAGTTTGTGGATCGTGCGCATCAATGCCGCCTGCCGCTTGAATGACATGAGTTATAGCAGGTTTATCAATGGCTTACACAAAGCCAACGTTGACATCAACCGCAAGACTCTTGCTCATTTGGCTTGGCACGATGAGACCGCTTTTGCCAAACTTGTCGAGATCGCCAAAGGATAGATAGGCAACTCTTGATGCAGCAAAAACTGGACGAACTGGTGGCAGAAGCCCGTCTGGCGATCGCCTCCTGCCGGACAGCAAATGATATCCTGAACACCAAAGCGCGTTATCTGGGCAAGAAGAGCATTCTCAACGAACTCTTCTGCGAAATCAGAAATCTGCCTGATGAGGAGCGCCCGGCTTTTGGTCTGAAGATCAATCAAGCCCGCTCTCAAATCGAGGAAGCGCTTGCCATTCGGAACGAGGAGATGAAAAAAAACGCCTGGGTAAGGCAAACCAGCGCTGCCAACATAGATCTCAGCATGCCAGCTTCGACTCTGCCTCGTGGCGGGTTGCATCCTTTGACGCTGGTGCGTCGCCAAATCGAAGACGTATTCGTCAGCATGGGTTTTCAGATCGCGGATGGCTTTGATATCGAAGATGACTTTCATAACTTTGATGCTTTGAATACCCCTGCCGATCATCCCTCGCGGAATCTGGCGGATACCTTATATCTGGAAAACGGGATGCTCCTCCGAACTCAGACCTCTACTGTCCAGATCAGAGTAATGGAAAAGTATCCACCGCCGATCAGAATCATCTCTTTGGGCAGATGCTACCGCAACGACAAGCCGGATCCCACCCACCTGCCTATGTTTCATCAGGTTGAGGCATTGGTCGTGGATGAAGGTGTTTCGCTGGCTGATCTAACCTCCACTCTACAGCAATTTGCGCGGATCATGTTTGGCGCAAATGTGCGATCACGGATCAGACCTCATTATTTCCCATTTACCGAACCCAGTGCGGAGATGGATATCAGTTGCGTAAGTTGTGGAGGAATGGGTTGTCGAGTCTGTAAGTATAACGGCTGGATCGAAATGGGAGGTGCCGGAATGGTAGATCCCAATGTCTTTGAAGCAGTTGGAATAGACAGCGATCGCTACACCGGCTTTGCCTTTGGATTGGGGATCGATCGGATCGCCATGCGCAAATATAAATTCCCTGATATTCGTATCCTCTTGGAAAATGATCTGAGGATGCTGAGACAATTTAAGTGGTGAGGCACCGATGATCATCTCCGTAAACTGGTTAAAGAACTATATTGAGATCGATGTCGAGATCAAAGAATTGGTGCACACCCTTACCTTCTCCGGCATCGAAGTTGAAACAGTTTCAGAATTGAAAGCGCTACCGCCGGAAGTGGTAACCGCCCGTATCCTAAGCGTCGAAAAGATCCATGGCAGCGATCATCTGTCCTTGTGTCTGGTGGATGATGGAGTTGCCACACATCAGGTTGCGTGCGGTGCGCCTAATTGCCGTTCCGGATTGATGGCAGTGCTGGCAAAACCCGGAGCGATCCTACCAGAGATCACCATCCATCCCACCAAGATCAGGGGGATCGAATCAGTCGGGATGCTATGTTCAGAAGCGGAATTGGGCATATCCAAGGACCATGGCGGGATCATCGAATTGCCAGAAGATACGCCGCTTGGGATCGGGGTCAATGAAATAATGGGTTTGCCGGATACGATCCTGGAAGTGGAGATCACGCCCAATCGTCCTGATCTCCTGGGAATAATGGGTATCGCGCGTGACCTATCCGCTTCTTTGGACAAATCCCTGCTGATCCCGGAGTTTGATCTTGCTGCCGCATCCGTATCCGGTAAGGTTAAATCGGTTTTGAGCATCGCCAATCAGGTTCCTGAGTTGTGTCCGCGATACACTGCCAGGGTGATCCGTGGCGTCAGGATCGCCAAATCTCCGCAATGGCTGAGAGAACGATTGGTGAGAGCGGGTCTGCGTCCGATCAATAACATCGTGGATGTGACCAATTTTGTCATGCTGGAGACGGGGCATCCGCTGCATGCATTTGATTATGACAAACTCGCCTGTCCGGCAGGAGAAAGCATACCGCAGATATTGATCAGATGCGCTGTGGATGGTGAAAAGGTGAATGCCTTGGATGAGCGCCAGTATTCTCTCAGCCCCTATGATATGGTGATCTCCGATGCGCAAAAGGCAATTGCTGTGGCGGGAGTGATCGGTCTCAGTAATTCGCATATTGAGAATTCCACTACCTGCATCGTGCTGGAATCAGCCGCTTTTAACCCGCAGTCGGTAAGACGGACCGCTTATTTTCACAAGATATCGACCGATTCATCCTATCGTTTTGAACGTGGTCAAGCCCCGGAAGCTGCGGAATATGCCAGCGCTCGCGCTGCTGCCCTGATCCTGGAGATCGCGGGAGGAACGCTCTACGAAGGGATGCTTGATGATTGGCAGTTTCCTCAAACCCCCAGGATCATCGGAATTCGTCCCAGCCGCTTTGATCAAGTGATCGGATATCGCCTCGAATCCGAACAGATCAAAAACTACCTCTGCCGCTTGGGCCTGAAATTTATCAAATATGCCACCTGGGTACCGGGCGTTATCGCTGATCCCGATACCTTGTATTGTTTCCATGCGGAACAGATGGAACAGGGCATAACCGAATTTACCGAAAATGACATGTGCGTTCACTCGCTGTATTTTGAGATTCCTCCCACTCGGGTGGATCTGGAAAGGGAGATCGATCTCATCGAGGAATTGGCCCGTCTGGATGGCTATGACAAGCCGGAAAAAGCAACCCTTCCGGCTTTGATAATGGACATGAATGCGCATCTGATCAAGCGCAGGGTCGAGGATCTCTTTGTCGCCAATGGATTCTATGAAGCGGTCAATTATAGTTTCATCGATGAAGAAGACCACTTCAAACTGTGGAATAAGAGCACTGCGCAAGAATTGATCCGGCTCAAAAATCCGCCCAACGCCAATCAATCCGTTATGCGTGCCGGATTGATCCCTGGTCTTTTGCGCAACCTGCAATATAACCTGCATCATGGCGCAAGGGATATTGCCCTGTTTGAATTGAACAAGATCTATATCAACGACGAGAGGGGAAGGATCTGCGAACCCTTGAGATTAGCTGCTGTGGCGACCGGTCGGTCCACTCCGCTGCAATGGCAGATAATAAGTCCAATGTATGACATCTACAGGATCAAAGGTGTGTTGGCTGCCGTGTTTGAAGAACTCGGCATCTCTCCGGTCGAGGGCTATTTATCTGCTCGTCCCTATATCGCAAAAGATAGGGCAATCGATTACATTGTAAATGACCAAGCGATTGCATGCTGTGGCATGCTCGATCCCGAGACCGCTGCAGCATTCGGGATAGATACGGTCGATCTCAAACAGGACGTTTGGGTCATTGACATTGACCTGGAGCTACTCATATCAGTGGCAAGGGATTTATCCGGGATTTATCAAAACATACCTAAGTATCCCGCTGTGGAGCGTGATCTGGCTCTTATCATGGATAGCAATGTCGCTTATCATGACATCGTCAAAACCATCCAACGGGTTGATCCGATACTGATCAGGAAAATCAGCGTGTTTGACGAATACCGCGGTAAACAGATCGCAGAAGATGCCCGATCCATAGCCATTCGCCTTACTATAGCCGATGACGAAAAAACATTGACAGATGCAGCCATTGAAAATGTCATTGCATCGGTGAGAGAAAAGCTTATCGCCCTATGGCAGGTAAAAATGAGGTAATATATGGAAAATCACGTTGTTAACTTACACGATAAAGTGCAGAAACTGATCGAACAATACGCACAAAATAAAAAGAAACTCGAGAAACTAACCGTGGAATATGAGCAGTTGAAGGAAGAAAACGCCCAGTTGATGAGGCAGATTGAAGGATTAACCAGTCAAAACTCACATTCGGCAGATTCGTTTAAAAAACTCGAAGATAAGATCACCTCTCTGGAAGATAAGTGCCAGAAACTTCAGTCCACGGTCAATGAATTTGAAGAACTTGCATCAGCAGCGATCTCGAAGATTGATGATATGATACCTACAATGCAGGTTCAATAAGACAATGAAATCCGTGGAAGTCCAGATCTGTGGCCGCAAGTATCGCCTGCGTTGCGAAGATCCTCTTGAGATGCAGGCAATTGCTGATGATATCAATGCTCAATTGGATGATATCAAAGGTCAGACGGATTGCATCGACTTCCACAAATTACTTCTGTTATTGGCATTACAGCAGCAGGAAAGAATGAGATCCCTGCAAAAGGCAAATACCGAATTGAAAAACGACATTGAGAGAATGAACCAAATGATCTCCAAGTTTATCGGAGATATCTGACAATCGCCTGCGGAACTCGTGATATGAATTGTATTAAAGCCACGCTTGTATTGGGAATCGAGCCATTGGTGGCATGTATGCCGGCTACGTTCCGGATCCATAAAGCCAAAAAGGTAGATGCCCACCTAAATATGGGCTTTGAATTCAACCATACACGGTTCTTGCGGGCTTTATAGATGTGAATTATAGGCATCTTCGCTTGATGTGTACCAAAGATGCCGAAACAACGATAAGGAATGGAAATGAATCTACTACAGATACTACAAAATAAATGGATAATTGGGATACTCGGTTTAATCGCGGGATTGATCCTAGCTCTGATCATATACCTGATCCAACGTAACACCGCATTCAAATTTATCACACAGGCAAAACAACTGGCTACTGAGATCACCAAGGACGCCAAAAAAGATGCGGATAATGCCAAAAAAGCAGCTATCCTGGAAGCACGGGAAGATTGGTTCAAGCAAAAACGCGTATTGGACGAAGAGATCAAAGAGCGGCAACGTGAATTAAGAACCCAGGAAAAAAAATATAACGACCGATTGGTAAACTTGGATAAACGGCTTGAATCACTTGACAAAAAGGAGCAATCACTCACTTCTCAGGAGCGGCAACTCAGGCAGAAAGAGGAAGAAGCGCTTGCCAGAAAAGGGGAGTATGAAAGATTGATCAATGAACAGCGCGATCGGTTGTCCGAAATAGCCGGATTGAGCCGCGAGGAGGCATTGAAACGTCTCCGCGAGGAATTGATCCATCAAGCCAAACAAGTAGCCGCCAATGACATTCGTCTGTCCATTGAACAACTCAAACTCGATGCCAGTCAAAAAGCGGCAGAGATCCTTTCTACAGCGATCCAGCGGTTATCTGTTGACCATGTGGCTGAGACCACCGTCTCCGTCGTCTCCCTGCCCAGCGACGAAATGAAAGGCAGGATCATTGGTAGAGAAGGACGCAACATCCGCACCTTCGAAAAGGCATCGGGAGTTGATCTGATCATTGACGATACTCCTGAAGCGGTGGTGCTCTCGTGTTTTGATCCGGTTCGCCGTGAGATCGCACGCCTTGCGCTGGAGAAACTGATCACTGATGGTAGGATTCATCCGGGCAGGATCGAGGAAGTGGTCAATAAAACCGCCAAAGAGATGGAAGAACGGTTGATCAAGATCGGTGAACAGGCAGTAATCGAAACTAATATCCATAACATATCTCCCAACCTGATCAAGATCCTTGGTCGCTTGCACTACCGCACCAGTTACGGACAGAACGTTTTGCATCACAGCATAGAAAGCGCTTGGATCTGTGGTATTCTTGCTGCTGAAATCGGTGTTGATCAGGAGATCGCCCGTCGTGCCGGATTGCTGCATGACATAGGCAAAGCGGTCGATCATGAGATAGATGGGACGCATGCCATCATTGGAGCCAATCTGGCGAGGAAAAATGGGGAAAACAAGATTATTGTAAACGCCATAGAAGCCCACCATGAAGAAGCGGAACCTATCTCTCTCTATGCTGCATTGGTTCACGCATCCGATGCTATCTCCGGGGCACGTCCAGGTGCTCGTCGCGAAATGCTGGAGACCTATATGCAACGCCTGGCAAAGCTGGAAGAGATCGCCAATAAAGTAGAAGGCGTCAACAAATCATACGCCATCCAAGCTGGAAGGGAGTTACGCATCATCGTTGAACCTACACAGATCGAAGATGCCCAAGCATCGGTAATTGCCACCGACATTGCCTCACAGATCGAACGCGAAGTTCAGTATCCCGGTCAGATAAAAGTGACCGTGATCCGCGAAGTGAGACAAGTGGTGATGGCAAAATAATGAGGGTTGTATTTTTTGGGGATGTGTTTGGAAAATCCGGCAGAGAGATACTGCTGGAGACGCTACCGATGCTTAAACAGCATTATCAGGCAGATTTTTACATTCTCAATGCCGAAAATCTGGCTAATGGCAAAGGATTGACCGAGAAGACAGCCAGACCCCTTTTTGCCGCCGGGATTGATGCCATGACTGGTGGAAATCACCTTTGGGACAGGCCGGAGTCGCTTGATTACATTCGCAATGAACCCAAGATCATCAAACCGCTGAACTATCCTCATACCACTCCCGGCAGTCAATGGCTGACCCTTCATAAGGATGATCTGTCGCTGCTGGTTTGTTGTCTGACCGGACAGATGTATATGCCTCCCTGTGATTCGCCGTTCAATACCTTTGACCGCTTTTATCCGGAGTTATCGACCCTATCCCGGTGCATCCTGCTGGACTTTCACTGTGAATCCACTGCCGAAAAGCGTGCCATGGGATGGTTTACCGATGGCAGGATCTCTGCGATCATCGGGACTCATACCCATATCCAAACCGCTGATGAAGAACTTCTACCCTTGGGCACTGCATATATCACCGATGCTGGTATGACCGGCCCACACGATTCGGTCATTGGTATCAAAAAAAGCATTATCGTAGAGAAGATGCGCTCTTGCATTCCCGTCCGCTACGAAGTATCAGACCGTGGACTCCAGATCAATGGCGTATTCATGATCATCGATCCGGATAGCGGAAAAGCGAAGCATATCGAACGCATCCGCGATCATTGTAGAGAGAATATATGAACAAGATCCTGTCTGGCAAGCCGGTCGCTCAAGCCATAAACGATGAAAGCCGACGTTTGATCGCTTCACATGATCTGACACCGGTGATGAAATTAATCATAGCGGGTTCTGATCCCGCATCCTTGTATTATGTTAAGAGCATCGTTAAACAAGGGGAAAAACTTGGGATAACAGTAGATTGTCAGATCCTTGAGGAGAGTGTGAAGCAGGATGACCTCGCCACCTTAGTAGTGGCTGCCAGTAAGGATGAAAAAGTGGATGGGATCATGCTTCAGCGCCCCTTGCCCAAAGGTATTGATCAGAATTATATCGAGTCCCTTATTGATCCGGGCAAGGATATCGATGGCATCCATCCGAGCAATTTGGGTTGTTTGATCACTGAAATGCCATGTTATGCGCCCTGCACAGCTATGGCAGTGATGCAGTTGATGAGGCACTACCAAATCGATCCAGGCGGAAAGCATGTGGTGATCATCGGACGAAGCACGGTCGTCGGCAAGCCACTGGCGGCTCTATTGTTACAAAAGAAAAGCGGCGGAAATGCAACCGTCACTGTTTGTCACAGCCGCACAACCAATCTGGTGTCATATACCCGTCAGGCAGATATTCTGATCGCTGCCATCGGCAAAACTGAATATGTCACTTCATCAATGATCAAAGAAAACTCAATCCTTATTGATGTCGGTATAAACGAAAAAATCACGGCGGATAAAGCTCCTGCATATGTCGGAGACATAGATTACAATGACTGTATTGACAAGGCATTAGCCATAACTCCCGTCCCGGGTGGAATTGGTGCCGTGACCACTGCAATCCTGTTTTCAAACCTTGTCAGGGCCTGCCTTGAGAAGAGAAATTGAATAAAATCATTGACGATTTTACAAACCTGATATCTTATGGAACGAATGAGAACAATGATTCCGAAGTTTGGGAGGAACGATGCATAGAAAGAGTTTGACGCTCTTATTGATCGTCATAACCATGACGTCACTGCTGCTGATCATTACCGGTTGCGGCAAATCCGGAAGCCGGTTTGCCAACCAGTTACCGACCATTCGTATCACATCCTACGAAGGTTTTGATGATAGCGGTTACACACTGAACGACACTTTGATCTATCAACAGAGGATCTATTGGCATGCCAATGATCCGGACGGGGTCATCGTTGGATTTGCCTACCGCGTTCTGGATGAAAACGGTAATCCTATCCCCACTCCAGGCAACTATACGATCGACACTGATGGATCGGTCACTCCGGATAACGTAATGAACACTCTGGGTCCCGGTTGGGTTCTCCATTATCTACCCGGTGCTGATCAGAATGTGCCGCTTTCCAGTCCGGAAGCGCGCCGGTCCATCTGGACAACCCGTAAATATGCCGTGGTCAATTTCCCTGCCGCCGATGCCAATGGCAGTCCAACAGTCAGAAGCAGCAGATTTGAGGTTATTACCGTGGACAATCGAGGAGGTGTCACTCCCGTGCCGGCGTACAGGGTATTTACGACGACTTCGGCACAACCCGTATGCTTCCTGACCACCACCAAGGGAAATCCCGATGGAAGAGCAGTCGGAGCAGGTATCCGATTACAATTCTTGATGAATGACTTTGATCCGTATATTACTCCGACACCTTATCATTATGAATTTAAGATTCAAAAGATAAACCATCAGACAAACGCTCTGATCAGCGAGTCGCCTTGGTATTCGACCAAGAATGAACCACGGATCAACCAATATCTTCTGACCCGTTACACTCAGCCCGCATCGATTGATTATGACTTTGCAAATGGTCAACAGGTCTCAATAACCAAAATCGTGGCACGGGTTTATGATCTTGCCGGCGTTACGTCTGACACCACTTCCATCAGATTTGCCGTCAAATCAGGTTTCCGACCCAATACTCTGATCTACAGGCAAAGAACCTATGGATTGGGAGACCACCATTACATCGATTATGTGGACGAATCCACTCCCGAAGTGATGCCCTATACGATTACTGAGGGCTCCCAGCGTTTTGCCACAGCATATTTCAAAGATGTCAATAACCGCTATACTGCCGTAAACAGCCAGAATTACAAGACCTGGATCAGGTGGGGCTGGCATGGAGAATATGGTGAGATGCTAACCGCCGGTGGGTTTAGGGTCACAGACAATCCCTTTGACAAGAAGATCGATCTCGTCATGCACAAAGAAGGCAATGTCAGCGTGAATTATTTCAGCGAGATCACTCACTTTGACCTGCGAATGAATGGTCAGCCCTACAACTTCCCACCATTGGCACATTCCGTTGTCACCGATGGCGATGGAAAAAGATGGCTGCGTGTTCCATTATATTCCCCGCTGGGTCAGACGGTAGTCATAACCAGTTTACAAAGTCAGATACATACCTTTGAGGTAAGAGCGGTGGATCTGCAGGGTGAACCCTCGCCCACGCCCGCCGTCTTTGAGTTCGAACTCAGAGCACCGGTACCCAAGGCCCAGAAAGCGGGTATCCTGATCATTGACGATGATGAGCATGCCCCCGGTGCGCCAGCAGATACTCTGAATGCCCGCTATCAGTATATTCTCTCTACATTCCCGGGTCCAATTAGCCGGATCCAAAGACGGACTTCCGACGCCCATCCAGGGCATACCCATCAGGATGATCGCGCCAGACATATCGCGCTCTCCGATTTGCAGGCATATAAACTTGTCGTTTATCACAGTGATAATCCGGCGAAAGCACCACACTTAAAACTGGATCATGATGCCTATCTGCTCTATCTTGGCCAAGGCGGCAATATGGTCATTTCCTGCATGCACCAGATGTCTTCGATATTGGAAGGCATGGTTCTTGCCACGCAGCGCAGATTCTTGGAATTCTTTGGGGTCAACTACAATCGTGCGGCCATGGGATTCGTTAGCGGCAGTTTGACCATCCGGCCTTGGTTTGTCAAAGCGCTCGGACAAATGGGATATAGCGACATCAATCTCCAGTTGCCCAGTTTTAATACTGCGGTTACCAGCCGGCAAGGCCTTTCATCCGTCACCTTCTTCAACCTCATTAATGCCGATGTGATCTACCGATTCGGCAGTAAAACCGTCGGACAGGACAATTTCTCGCCGCCTACCCAGGCAGATTTTGACCTGTATAACAACAAACCTGTCGGACTCAGAAAAGTCAACCCCAATAACCGTTGCTACATCTTTGGCTTCCCCCTGTCCTTTATGGATAAAGACCAAGCCAAGACCATGATGAACCGCGTTTTAAGCGAATTGGGCATGATCTGATAACGATAGCATAGGCTATATCAAGCCGCCGGTTTTCCAGACCGGCGGCTTCTTACTATTTAAGAGGTTCACCGGCTAAGTTATCAAGAGCTTTGCACACGCTGGTATTCATAAACATCGAGAACGTGAGAAAGTAATGTCGTCTCCCACTCCAACGCAGACCGTTATTACCACGGATTTTATCTGACGGATAGTTTGGGGATATAGCCACAGAGTCAACCGCTCAGAATTATTCAG
>CAYZZE010000067.1:0-12557 GCA_964482845.1 uncultured Candidatus Cloacimonadota bacterium | reverse complement strand
GAACGACACCCCAAATTATTCAACTGTCTTCTTAGTTTTTACTGACTACGCTGGAAGGAGAGACGATGTTTTTTTCCACGTTCTCGAGATATGGGAATACCAGTATGTGCAACGCTCTTTCATATCGTCCTTGCTTCAGGATCCCTACGAAGTAAAGCGAACCGAAGTGGTTAGAGAGTTAAGAATTCTTGATTGGACACAATTCCGGGTGTTGGATAAGGTGTGCAAGTGAACCGTAAACAGAATTAAGTACATGATAATAAAACAATAACGAGAGGAAGTGCCCAGCAATGAACTCATACAAAGAGAAGTTTTTCAAGAGCATCACCTACATTGCTTCCCTCTTTACGATCGTGTTCCTTTTCGGCATCATCATCACCATTATTCGTGAGGGTTTGCCCTTATTCCGGATTGTTTCGATCAAAGAGTTTTTATTCAGCACCCAGTGGTACCCCACTCACGAAGAAGCCGAATTTGGAATTTGGACACTGATCGTCGGATCGGTCTATGTAACGCTGGGAGCATTATCCATTGCGATCCCTTTGGGCTTGGGCTCGGCAATCTTCATCTCCGAGATCGCCGGTCATCGTTTGCGGGAGATCGCCAAGCCGGTCATTGAATTGCTGGCTGGAATCCCATCAGTGGTCTATGGACTGGTTGGCATGGCATTTCTGGCACCTTTGGTCAGACAATGGTTCGGCCTTGATACCGGATTGAATATCTTTACTACCTCGATCATCCTGGGCGTAATGATCGTACCCATCATCGCCAGTATGTCTGAGGATGCCATCTCCACCGTTCCCAAGAACTTACGTGAAGCATCGCTGGCGCTGGGAGCCACCAAATGGGAGACCATAACCAGGATCGTGGTGCCTGCCGCCAAAAGCGGGATCGTTGGCAGCGTCATACTGGGCTTTGGCAGAGCGATCGGCGAGACGATGGTCGTTTTGATGGTTGCCGGCGGCTCGGCACATATCCCCCGCTCGATCTTTCATTCCGCCCGCCCCATGACCTCGACGATCACCGCTGAAATGGGCGAAACGGTGGTAGGCGATATGCATTACCGTTCACTCTTTGCGATTGCGGTGGTACTGTTCATTATCACATGCGTCTCCAATCTGGTGAGTGAACTGGTGTTTCTCAAGCGGGCAAAGAGATGACCCGGCGCAAACTGTCCAATACCATCGGGATCGGTTGCATGGGCACGATGCTGGTCACCACCGCTGCCTTTCTTGTCATATTTTTGATCCGTATCATTTACAAGGGATTCAGCGTCCTCAATTGGGAGTTTATCAGCCAGCCACCTAAGGAGGCTATGACCGCCGGAGGGATCTATCCTGCCTTGGTCGGCACTTTCTGGTTGACCACGCTGGCGATCCTCTTTGCTTTGCCCCTGGGCTTGCTAACTGCCATCTATCTCAACAGTTATGGCCGACCCGTCTGGTTGATGCGCATCATCCGGATCTCGATCAATACCCTTGCCGGGATCCCCTCGATCATCTATGGATTATTTGGGATGGCGGTATTTGTAAATCTCTTGCGGATGGACATTTCGATGCTGGCGGGCGCGCTTACTCTGGCGGTTTTGGTGCTGCCGATCATTATCAATGCCTCCGAAGAAGCGCTACGCAGCGTTCCCGCAGATTTTAGAGAAGCATCTCTGGCCTTGGGCGCCACGGAGAGACAGACGATCCTGCGCATACTGATCCCAACCGCCCTGCCAAATATATTGACCGGCGTCATATTGAGTATAGGTCGCGTAGCTGGAGAAACTGCCCCGATCATGTTTACCGCCGCTACGTTTTATACACGTCAATTACCCCAATCCGCTTTTGATGAGGTCATGGCCTTACCTTACCACATCTATGCTCTGATGACCGAAGGCACCAACGCTGACAAACAGGTTCCCATCGCCTACGGAACAGCGCTGATCCTGTTGATGCTCGTCCTCACGATCAGTGCGCTGGCGATATTCATCCGCTATAGAATAAGGAAGAAAAGGAAATGGTAAACAAGCAGATCCAGACGCAATCCCTTAACCTCTGGTTTGGGGGAAATCACGTTCTCCACGACATCGACCTGGCTATCAGCAAAAATCTGGTGACCGCCATCATCGGTCCATCCGGATGCGGCAAATCCACTCTTTTACGTTGTTTCAACCGCATGAACGACCTGATCGCCGATACCAAGATCAAAGGAAAGGTATGGCTGGACAATGAGAATATCTATGATGCTTCAGCCATCGTGTCCTCCATTCGCACCCGCGTGGGTATGGTCTTCCAAAAGCCCAATCCCTTTCCCAAATCGATCTTCAGCAACGTTGCCTATGGCTTGCAGATCCAGGGGAAACATAACAAGACGGAGATCAAAGACCGGGTGGAAAAAAGTTTGCGCGATGCCTGGATCTGGGATGAAGTGAAAGACCGCCTGCACGAATCTGCCATGTCGCTTTCCGGTGGCCAACAGCAACGACTCTGCATCGCCCGAGCCCTGGCCAATAACCCGGAAATATTGCTCCTGGATGAACCCACTTCTGCCCTCGATCCACAGTCAACTGCCAAGATCGAAGAACTCTGCCTCGACCTCAAAAGCAAGGTTACCATCATTATCGTTACCCACAATATAGCTCAGGCAGGCAGAATATCCGATCACACGGCCTTTATGTATCTCGGTGACCTCGTCGAATTTGGCGAGACCAATGTCGTCTTCACCGTTCCCAAAGACAGCCGAACCGAAGCATATCTAACCGGTGTTTTCGGGTAAGGCAAAACAACCATTGACAAGCACTATGCACCAGGTATTTTATCGGCAGTGTGCCGAACATGCCCTACGGGCAGTCGCGCATGGCAACGACAGATTTTTTTGCACATTCCGGGACATCCGGTCAGCACAATTAGGAGTAGTTAATGTTAGCGAATAAGTTACTGGAATTGAAGAAGCAGATCCTGGCAGAAGCCAGTTTGGTGGAAAAGATGGTGGCGACCTCCTTTGATGCCATTTACCAAGACGACACCACTTCTCTCGATAATGTCATGACCTTTGAGAAACGGGTAAATCAATTGGAGATCGAGATCGAAAATCATTGCATCACCCTGATCGCACTCTTTCAGCCTGAAGCCAAAGACCTGCGCAAGATCCTGATGATCTACAAGATCAACAATGACCTGGAACGATTGGGAGACCAGGCAGTCAATATCGCTGAAAGCGCCACCGTTCTCGGCGGTAATCCCATCCTGTGTGAATTCCCCGAACTCGTCGCCATGAAAGAAAAAACCCTGCTCATGCTCAAACATGCCATCAACGCTTTTATCAATGAAGATGTTGTATTAGCCCGCCAAGTGTGCCATGATGACGTTGACGTCGACAACTACAACCGCCATATCGCCGAACACCTTACCAGAAGCATGCAAGCCCTGCCACATATGATAGGCAACCTGCTCCACCTGCTCAGGATCGCCAAGAACCTTGAACGAATCGCCGATCTTTCCACAAACATCTCCGAAAATACGATCTACCTAACCGAAGGTCGGGTGATCAAACACCATGCCGATGAAAGCGCCCATCCCAACGATTGATACGCATCCCATCGGGTCTAACGCCCTGCTCTAATAGCAAATTAAACCAATGTTCCCGGCTGAGTCATAGGTCAGCTCAGCGGTGGATCTGGGTGGCTCGCAGGCGTCGCAATGCTTTTTGTCTCAATTGTTTAACACTCTCGTTGCTGAGATTGAGCAATCTGCCTATCTCCCTGATGGTCAGGTGGTTCTGATAACTCTGGATAATTACCTGGCGTTCTATTGCCGGCATAGAATCCGGCAAGGACAGAGCATCGTCATCAGGGGCATCCTGAGATGGAGTAGGATGTCCCGCTACCAGAAGGTCTTCCTTCTCTTCCATCAGTTCCACGGCATTCAGTGATGATTGGCGTTCATCCGCTATGAGGGCAAAAATGCGCCGCTTGATCCACCAGACAGCGTAGGTGGAGAACTTTACTTTGCGGTTGGGATCAAAGTGTCTGGCGGCTTCGACGATGCCGATCAGCGCTTCCTGTCTCAAATCCTCCTGAGGGACTTTTACGTGGCGGTAGGAATGGGCAATGCTGTAAGCCAGGTCTTCATACTGCCGGATAATGGCATCTTCACTTGTGGGAAGGAAATGACCGAGAGAGGCAGTTTCGTCCATGATGCACATTGTCGTTACATAGGAATCGAACGGGGTGATGGGATCGTGATTTGAAAAGAGGTTCCTTGCCCCGGACTGCTTATGGCACGCACCGTCCCCTGATGGAGGTTTACGATGTGCTTCACGATCGCCAAGCCCAATCCTGTCCCGCTACTGGATTTGTCTCGTCCTCCGTTTATCACGTAAAACCGTTCGAATATGCGCGGCAAGTGTTCTTCTCCGATGCCGATGCCGGTGTCCGAGACTTCGATATTCAGGTTATCTTCGTGATGCACGACCGATATCTTGATCCTGCCCGTATCGGTATGGCGGAGCGAATTCTCCACCAGATTGATGAATATCTGTTCGAATTTATAGGGATCAAGGCGGAAACGCCCGGCTCCCGAAGCGATCTCGAACTCCATTTTCAGCCCTTTTTCCTCCACCATGGGAGCAAGCAACATCTGGATATTATCAAAGAAGGTGTGTAGGTTTATCTCCTGTATATCGAGGTTTTTGCCTTGCTCAAGGCGGATGAGATGTTGCAAATCCTGGATCAGTCGGATCAAGCGATTGGTGTGATTTTGGATGATCTTGAGGTAACGGATGTTTTCTGGTTTTGCGGTCTCTTCCATTGCCTCCGAAAAGCCCTTGATCGCTGTTAAAGGAGTACGCAGTTCATGCGCAAGATTGACGATAAAGTCTTTCTTCATCTGCTCGGCAATACGGATCGGATCAATGTTCTGCAGAAAGAAAACGGCTCTACCGGCTGCTCTGTTGTATGATCCGTTCAGCAGAAAATGATGATTTTCGAGAAGAACCTCGTTTACCTTGCGTTCGCTTTCGATGTTGCAATCGCCGATCACGTGGCACAGTTCCGGATCGCGGATCACCTCCCAATAATACTGATGTAATGCGGGTTTGTAGGCTCCGAATAGTTTCTGGAACTCCATATTGGCCCATTCTATCCTTCCATCCGGGGTCTGAGCCCACAAGGCATCATCGATGGTGCTGACGATCAGACGCAATTCTTCCCGGTGAATGGCCAGATGTCCGATGGTATCATCCAGTTTGCCCAACATCAGATTGATGCTTTTGCCGAGTTCGTTAAATTCCTCCACCCCCAAAGCAGGGATACGTTGGGAGTGATCGCCTTGGGTCACTTTCTCCGCTGTTTCCCTGATCTTTTCATACTGCCGGCTCACCAGTCGTTGCGTTAGCAGGATAAACAATGCTGTGGACGCTATTATCACTGGTAATATGACCCGCAGGGACAGATCGAAAAACACCAGTGTCCCCAGGAGCGCCAGATTGATCAGATTATACAGAATAAGGGTTCTGGTCAAACTTGTCCTTTCCACTGCAGCCCTGCTTAACTACTCACACTGGAAGTCAAACTTGTATCCCACGCCACGAACGTTCCTGATCGCTCCGGCATATTTGCCGATCTTATCGCGAAGATTCTTGATGTGGACGTCCACACTGCGCTCGATGACGATCTTGTCATTGCCCCAGAGATGGTCAAGGATTTGCGTTCGGCTGTAAACCCAACCCGGACGTTTGGTAAGAAGTTGGAGGATGCGAAATTCGGTTAGGGTGAGATCTATCCTATTTCCATAGAGGAATGCTTCATAGCGATTAAAATCCAGTTTAAAGTCGGATGCGATCGTCAAGACGTTTTTCTCCTTTTCCCATTCACAGCGACGCAGAACTGCTTTCACCCGCGCTATAAGTTCAACGCTATCAAATGGTTTGGTGATATAGTCATCAGCACCCCAATCCAGACCCTGCACCCGGTCTGTAATATCCACTCTTGCCGTCAGCATGATAATGGGCAGTTTCTCATAAGCAGGGTCGCTTTTTAGGGTACGGCAGACCTCCATGCCATCCATATCAGGCAGCATCAGATCGAGTATCAGTAAATCGATGGAAATGCTTTTTAATGACTGCAGCATTGGCATAACCGATCCGAAGCCCTGCGTACCATATCCTGCCTGTTGCAGTTTCATTTGCACGAGTTCGCGTATATCTGTCTCATCTTCAACAATATAGATCATTTTATCCATGTCTATCCTCCATGATGGGATGGCGGTCATGATGATGTGGCGGGTGTTAATGGCAAGCAAAATCACCATTTTTTCAATCAATTATTCTTAACAATCTCCCTTGCATCGTAGGATAGCGCCCCTTCACTTACCTCATCATTTGGATATCATAGGAGCGCCAATGACTTATAAGGACGGCAAGTATCCCCTCACTAATCAGCCGGACTATTCAGGTTGCGGATCACATTTGCGTCATCAGTGTCCAGATGGATGGTTATTACATCCGATTCCCGGATGATCTGGCTCAAACCGTGGGAAGCCGGCAAGTCAAGGTCGATGGATGCAGGGATGATCACGGGATGTCCATTTCTCTGCTCGTATCGTGGGATGACCACCGCCTCCGGATTGGCTCGGAAACAGGAACAGAGCGCAATCACGGTTTGCGGCCGTACCAGAGGGTGATCCACCGGAAAGATCAGAAATCCCCGGATGGGGAACTCGCCCATTGCGGTCTCTTTTGCCCGTGTTATTCCGTGCCGGATGGAAGCGAGCATATCCGCTGTTTCGATACCGGTCACTGCAATGATCCGATCAATGCCGGCAGAGATAATTGTTGCTGTCACCAGATCGAGGAAAGTTATGCCTTCGATGACTGCCTGTGCTTTTGGTATGCCATACCGACTGCCCTTTCCGGCAGCGGGGATGATGGCAACCAGCTCATCGAAGGGCGTTGAAACTCCTGATGGCATTATCGATCTCGTCGATATTTTGCTCGTAGGTCTCTTCCCAATACTCCGGCTCCCATTGCCTTAGCAGTTCCTCATAGGTCTTTCCCTGTTGCTCCACCCAGGTATAGTATTTGAGGTTGTGGACGCGCTTACGTTCGCGGTAGCCGAGTTCCATGAAGTTATCATAACCCTGTGCATCGAGACACGCGCTCTTATCCCGCAAGGCGGTCATGGAGTCATACTCCCCGTGCCTGACCTTCAGTTCTTCGAGACGCGAACGATAGAGGTCGGCAGCATCGGTAAACACCGTAAAGATAATATCGTTATCGCTCATTTCAAAATAGCGGGCTGTCTTGATCGCCGCCAAAAGATTACAGAGCGAGGATATGCCCAGCAGGTCGAGCGAATTGATCAGGTCAGCCGTGAATCCTTCCTTTGCCAGCAGATCTCTGCCCTTGTCCTCATTGAAAAGACGGAACAGGCGCATGCAGTCCTCATCCCTGATGGCAGCCACGGCGTCGGTATTACGGACGTTATGCACCCAAGGGATATGCTTGTCTCCGATGCCTTCGATGCGGTGTCCGCCAAATCCGTTCATCAGGATGGTCGGGCATTCATATGCCTCCACCGCAACGGTCCTGACCCTGGGATAGTGCTTTTTCAGATAATCGCCGGCGGCAATGGTTCCGGCGGAACCCGTCGCCGAGACATATGCGGCGAGACGATCGGCTGGTCTTTTGATATCCTCAAAGACCTCCGCCATTGCCGAGCCGGTGAGATGATAGTGAAACAGGGTATTGCCAAATTCGTCAAACTGATTGAGGATCACGTATTGGGGATCACGCCTAAGTACATGACATTGGTCATAGATCTCTTTGACATTGGACTCACAGCCGGGAGTAGCGATCACTTCCGAGCCGATCTCCCTTAACCAGTCAAAGCGTTCCTGCGACATCTCTTCCGGGAGGATGGCCACCGAGTGGCAGCCCAAGAGCGCACAATCGAACGCTCCGCCGCGACAATAGTTACCCGTGGAAGGCCAGACCGCCTTGTGGACATCGGGATCAAATTCACCGCTTACCAATCTTGGCACGAGGCAGCCATAAGCCGCTCCCACCTTATGCGCACCCGTAGGAAAATACTTTCCCACCAAGCCAATGATCCGCGCTTTTACGCCGCTCACTTCCGGTGGGATCTCCAGGTAATTGACCTTGCCAAACAGACCTGTATTGATATCGTTTTTCCAGGTTATGCGGAAGAGGTTGAGCGGAACCACATCCCAAAGCCCGATGGATTTGAGTTTTTCCTTGATCGCCTGAGAGATCAGATTCGGGTTTTTCAGTTCGGCAAATGTCGGCAGTATGATCCCGCGTTCTTTACAGCGGCGGGCATTCTTGATCACGGTCTCCGGATAGGTATGCGTCATTACTTTGGGCATTGATCTACTCCAATTTTATCATTCCACCGGTCAAAGAAGCGCTTTGCACCGGCGCTATTTTCCAGGATGGAATCCGGTTTTATTTGTTAGATGACTTCAAGGGCGCCGGTGGAACGCGCCCCGGTAAAATTACCATGGCACCTCTGAAGCCGGATCAATAATCCTCTGCAGCCGCTCGGCGGGATACTGCAACTTGGATACAAAGACCATGGCGGCGATGACAAAGGGCTTGTAGCCGGCTTCCTGATAAGTATGCAGACGGTATTTTTCAAAGACGGACCTGCTGACCTCTCCTTGCAGGCAGGACACCCCGCTGATATCGGCGGGCAGGCAATGTTCATAAAGGGCATTTCCGCCTCTGGTCAGTTTCATCATAGCTTCATTGCATTCCCAGTCGATGTGTTTGGCATTTTCCGCCAGACATGCCTTTTCCAGCGCGGCCAGTCCTTCCTTATCACGTTTTTTGAGCAGTTCCGTGCGTTGTTGCATGATCGACATCGGCGCCCACGACTTGGGATAGACGATGTCCGCGTCGGCAAATGCCTCCTGCATGGAGTGCGTGATCCGGAAGTTTCCACCGCTCTGACCGGCAAAACTCTGGGCAGAGATGATGGTCTGGGGGACAAGGTCGTACCCTTCCGGATAAGCCAGATGGACGTTCATGCCAAAGCGGGTCATCAGATTGATCACGCCTTGGGGCACGGAAAGCGGCTTGCCATAACTGGGAGAGTATGCCCAACTCATGGCGATCTTTTTCCCTCTTAGCGCATCCCAGCCGCCAAAGTAGTCCTTGAGTTTGAGCAGATCGGACAAACTCTGCGTGGGATGGTCGAGATCGCATTGCAGATTGACCAGGGTTGGGCGTTGTGCCAGAACCTTATTGTCAAATCCATCGGTCACTGCCTCCGCCACTTCCTGCATATAGGAATGACCCTCGCCGAGATATATATCATCCCGGATGCCGATCACTTCGGTCAGAAAAGAGATCATATTTGCCGTTTCACGCACCGTTTCCCCGTGTGCTATCTGGCTTTTGACCTCATCCAATTCGGATAAGGCAAGCCCCAATGCGCTCATCGCCGAGGCAAAACTGAAGCGCGTCCGGGTCGAATTGTCCCGGAAGATGGAGATCCCCAAGCCATGATCAAAGATCTTAAACGGGACCTTGCGCCAATGCAAGGCCTGCATGATCTCAGCGGTAAGCATCACCGCCTTGAGCGTATCCATGCTCTGTTCCCAGGTCAAAAGGAAATCCCTGCCATGCAGCGCCGGATTGAGCTGGCTCATCTCCCGCAATCTGCTCTCAATGTAATTATCGTCATATCTATACATACGTTACCTCTCTTGTTCAGTCATCTGCTCAGCGGCGAGCATGATCGCATCGATGATCTGTTGATATCCGGTGCAGCGGCAGAGGTTGCCCCTGATTGCATGCCGTGCATCCTCGTTGGTGGGCCGGGGACATTTTTGCAGCAGCGCGAATGCTGTCAGGACCATAGCCGGAGTGCAAAATCCGCACTGGATCGCCCCCGCATCGACAAATGCCTGTTGCACGGGATGCAAGGTGCCATCAACGGGAGTAAGCCCTTCGATGGTCAGGACACTTTTGCCGGTTACTTCGGACAAGGTCAGTTTGCAGGCACGCCTGGGCTCTCCATCCACCAAAACCGTGCAAGCGCCGCAAACGCCCACGTTACAGCCATTTTTGGCGCCGGTCAGATCCAGGTCCTCACGCAGCCAGTCCAGCAATTGCCGCTCCATCATCTCATCATTTATCCGATGTTTACGTTCATTGACCGTTACATATCCCGCCATGTCAATCTCCTTTGATCCGGATCGGTTGCTTCAGCCAGCGTTTACCGGTGGCGCGGAATAGCGCATTGGCGATCGCGGGCGCCATCAGTTCATTCGACGGCTCGCCAATACCTTTGGCACCCGAAGGCGACAGCGGATCGCGGTTCTCCACGATGATTGCCGTCATCGGCGGCAGATCGGTCGCCCGCGGGATGCGGTAATTATGAAAGTTGCTGCTGATCCCTTTGCCATCCTGATGCCGATATTCCTCAAACAAGGCATAACCCGTGCCCATTGCCATGCCTCCATAGAACTGACCCTTGAGCATGGCCGGATTGATCGCCTTGCCGATATCATGCGCCGCCACCATATTAAGCAGCACGATCTGTCTGGTCTTGGCAATAACTTTCAGTTCCACTGCCTGACATCCATAAACCCAGGTAAAATAGGCATTACCCTGTCCCGTATGTTCATCCCAACTCACTGATGGCGCTCGAAACACACCGAAGGCATAAGGATATTCCTGCGACTGATAACACCAGGCGACGGCTTCATTGAAACTGCAGAGCCGTCTGCCGTTATTCTCGTCATAGACATTCCCTTCCCGGAAAAGCAGATGCGCCGGATCGACCGCCAGTTTGCGGCAAATGATCGAACCTAACTTATCCCGGATAATGCTGCACGCATTGACCACCGCACCCCCTCCCATCAGAGTTCCGCGCGAGGCGACGGTGGTGCCTCCGTCGGGGATGGCGGAAGTGGAGGGGCGCCGGTAGATGATATGCTGGCGGTCGATGCCCAGATGTTCGGCTGCCAGGATTATCATGGTGGATTCAGAGCCCTGACCGTTTTCGTGGATGCCGGTTTCCAGGATCACCGATCCATCCGGCTGGACGCTGATAATGGCGCTATTGAAATCCACTCCTTCGGCACCCAAACTCATCCCCCGGTAACTGATGGCAAAGCCGATGCCATACCATTCCGCGGCAGATGGATCGCCAAAACTGCACTTCTGCCGCTTATTAACGTAATCAATTCCCTCCAGGACCCGATCCATCACCTGTTGCAACGACACGGTATGATCACTCAATTGCTGGCCGGTGACCGTCACGGAGTCCTGATGCAGCATATTCCGCCGCCGGATCGTGACCTCATCCAAACCCGCTTGCTGACCCGCCATCTCGATCAGTTGCTCGATGGCAAAATTCACCTGCGGTGAACCAAAACCGCGCATAGCTCCACAAAATACATTATTCGTATAAACCGCCCGCATATCGCAATGGACATTGGGCACCTCATAAGCGCCGCAACACTGAACCGTGGAACGCCAGGTAACCCACGGTGAGACAGAACAATAGGCGCCTCCATCCGCCAGCATGTCAATCTTGACGAACCGGATCTTCCCCTCTTTGTCCAGACCCATCCGATATCGCATCCGGTATGGGTGACGCTTATAACTTTCCCGCATAGACCATTCCCGCGAGTAGGTGATCTTGACCGGGCGTTTTAAAAGCCAGGCACACAATGCCGCCCGGGCACATACCAGCGCTGCCGTATCATCCTTGCCGCCAAATCCGCCGCCCATCGGAGTGCCGATGACCTCGATCCGCGCCAAAGGCAAACCCAGGGTGGACGCCACAAACCGGCGGGTGGAAAAAGGATGTTGCATACTGCCATAAATCTCCACGATCCCATCCGGACGCACCCGCGCCACTGCCGTTTCCGGTTCCAGATAAGCATGCTCGATCCGGCTGGTGCTAAATTCCGCCTCCAGGATGTGTTCGGATTCTTGCTCGCCGGCACTGATATCGCCTCGGCGCACGTGATGTTCATTGACCAGGTTGCTTGACCGGTCATCATGGATCATTATCGTATCGGGATCCAGCGCCCTTTCGGGATCAGTGAGCGCAGGCAATTCCTCAATCTCACAACTCACCAGCGTTGCCGCCGCCATAGCTTCCTGCCTGGTCTCCGCCACCACCAGCGCGATCACGTCCCCATGACTGCGGATCTTGTCACCTGCCAGAGTGGGACAATCGCGGATGATCTGACCGAATTTGACCGCTCCGGGAATATCGGACGCGGTAAAAACGCCCAAAACTCCCGCACTTTTTGCCGCCGACGCCGTATGGATCCGCAGAATGCGGGCATGAACGGCATCCGTATAGACCGGCACCGCGTGGCACAGACCGGAGATTTTGATATCACCGGTATATCTTGCCAAACCGGTTACCTTGGCATAAGCATCATTGCGCCAGGCACACATCATCTCTTACCTCTTAACGTTATCGGTGGCTGATGATGGCAAGAGATACGCAACCATACGATTCCATCCCGCTTCCATCATACATGCACCAGCCACTTGCGCCACCGGTACATTCCCTTATCTTC
>CAYZZE010000066.1:0-12899 GCA_964482845.1 uncultured Candidatus Cloacimonadota bacterium | reverse complement strand
CTGTTTTCATACCGCGGCGAGAGTGGTGGGTAGTGGATATTTTGTCAAGCGCGAAAAAGATGAAACGGAGAGATTTGCCCACGAATGACACGAATGTATGATAAAAAAATAGTCGCACGGATTTGGCGGATGGGGCGGATTTGTTCGGCAGTGGTAATCGAGAAATGTAAACGGAGAATTGAGAACGGTGGTGGAGTGATTTGGGATATGGTGTCGCCCCTGCCAAGGCTGGATTATAGTCGCTTCTCGGGGGTTTACCCACTCTATATCCTGATCAAACTGGCTATTACCTGCCGAACCATCTTTCACATTTTCAATTCTCCTTTCCCCCATCCTAATACGTGTGATCTTTGATGACATAACATCACCAGCATCATCCGCCCTCCATTTTTCCTCAGCCCATTCGTGTAATTCGTGGACAGATCCTTTTCGTGCAGCTTCGTGTTTCTCGTAGTTGGCAATTGATAAGTATGCCGGAAAACGGACTGGATTCCAGTCGGCACTGGAATGACGGGACGGTGGTTAGGTTAGCCCACACCATTTTCTAATCCGTATCCATCTGTTTCACCCGACCAATCCGTGTGACTATTAACCCATCGGCATTATCAGCGATCAGGGAATCTGCGTAGTTCTACGAGAAACAAATTTTACTCCATGAACAGTCCATTTTTCCTTTGTCAGCAGAGGGCTGAGGGGGATTTTGTCCGTTGTCGGTTTCATTTGTCCACCTATAGAGGTTAGAGACCAGTTTGCGGAAGATGACCGCAAGCAGGGCTATAGATCTTTTTATGAAGCGTATAGAGTGAAAATTGTGAATGAAGCAAAGGGACCCTGAAGGTGCAACCCAGTCGGATTCCATCTACATGGCGAGGATGAACATATTGGGCACGGATTCCTTATCCCAGAAGCGGAATTTATGGTGGGCAAAACGCTTTAGATGTCCTTTCCAGCGGGTGGGGATGATGACATCAAATCTTTGCCGGGGTTGGTAGAAGGATTGGAAGTAGGGCAGTTCGGCTTTGAGGTCTTGGGGCGGCGTGTTCAGGAATGTGATATCTTTGCCCACCAAACCGCCGAGGAGATAGGTGCTTTGCGGGGTTCGGAAGATGGTGGTATTTGCCTTGAGCCAGGGCAATGCATCGGGCGCATTACGGATCGATCTCCAACCGCAGGGGATGTGGGAAGGATAGTTTTTGAAGATCGAGAGGTTATAATCCTCGATGATCTCGGGCACAGTGCTTTTCACCACGCCATGTTTGTTTAGGATATAGAAACGCTCCACGATCTCAAATCCCGCTTTTTGGGTGAGGTGTAAACTCTCGTGATTCAGGTAATAGGTGCAAAATTCATATCTGATGGCAGGATCTTGCCGGCGCAACGCATTGGCAAGATCGAAGACATATTGGTTGAGTCGGGTGCCGATGCCCATGCCCCGATAGCGGGGATGGACACGTAAACCCTCAAACCAGAGAACTTTATCGGGCAGGCGGGTGAGTTTTACACAGCCGATGATCTCGCCTTTCAGTTCGGCAACGATGAAACCACCATCATCCAGCCAGCGGTCATAAACCTTTTCCAGATAGTCGTGTCCATCCCAGATATGACGTGACATATCGATCAGGCCAGTGCGGTCGGAAATCTGGATCGGACGGATGTTCAGATCATGCCGGAGGTCGGGTGGGGAGGCGTTTGATGGCATCGGAGAGAGAGATCAGTTCAAAGCCCATTGCTTTGATATGAGCGATAAATTTTTGCAGGGCTTCGAGTTTGTAGCGATTGTGGCAGTGGGTGATGATCACGATCGGTTCCACTCTGCCGCTATATCGAGGCAGGGTCTTCAGTTTCTTGGTCAAAGTGGAGTCGCTGTTATCCGGAACATCCAGAAAGATATCACGCATCATGGTGGTCAAGCCCAGTTCCCTTGCCACGGCAGGGCTTACCAGTTTCGTAGTGGTGGCGCTGTCCAAAAATACCAGGCCGAGTTTGTTCAATGACTTCAGAACATGACGCATCAGGACAGGATCAGCGGTGGTGGTGCTGCCCATGTGTTGGTTGGCGGCAATAGCGGCAGGTATCTGGGCATAGAATGCGCTGGTCATCTCAAAGACCTCCTCCTCGGTCATGCCGCACCTGATGTATCGTTCTCCCGGTTTGATCGAGGCGCCCAGTGCTTCCATCGGGATATGGATCATGACGTCGTGGCCATATTGAGCGGCTTTTTCCACTGCTGCCTGGGTGTATTGGAGATCAGGCAGAATGGCAAAGACGACTTCAGGAGGGAGTTCAGCAAAGCCCTGTAATAGAGACCCGGTGGCATAGCCAAAGTCATCCACAATGATAAGGATCGGCGGCTTCTGGAGCGTATCCGCCCAGGTGTGTTGGAAACGCCGGAAGAGGGAGGTATCGGAATAGGTCTGTTTTTGTGAAGATGCCGGATTCACTCCATCGAAAGGATCAGTATCTTCCACGATCACATCGATCTGCTTAGCCGGCAATGGTTTGGCGGCAATTTCGATATTTTCCCCGGGTTTGGCTCTGCAAGCCCAGATTGCCACTAAACACAGCGCAACGATCAGTATCCAGCGGCTAATGCCACTCAATCTCCTCGTCTCCATTCGATTCGGTCTCCAATCCCGATATTATTACGCTGCACCACTCCAGCTTTAACTTCCAATACTAAAAGGGATAATTCCTTAGGTATTATGTTTTCCTCGGAAAAAGGCACTGCATTGTGGTGCACATCGACAATGACCTGATTGTTGTCAATGAAAATCAAATCGAGCGGAATATAAGTATTTTTCATCCAGAAAGAATGGTAGTCCAAATAGGAAAAAATGAAGAGCATTGCCTGATCGTCCTCCATCGTTTCACGGTACATCAGACCCTGCTGTGTTTTGGAGGGAGTATCGGCGATCTCAATATCAAAACGGCATTTTTCGATCCCATCGGCGTCGCTGACGATGAGGACTCCATCCTGGCGGAAAGAATAGTCCCGAGCAGAGGATGCAGTTTGAGACACCTGAGATCCTTTCCTGCACCCGGTGATCAGGATCAGGCAGATGCATAGCGGGATCAGGGATCGTAACCCGGAGAGGATCAATTGATCATCACCATCTTGCGCACTTGCGACGTGCCGGGTATGGACAACCGGTAAAAATAGATGCCGGAACCCACCTGCCGGCCTTGCTCATCTTTGCCGTCCCAGGTCACCAGTTGCCACCCCGAGGACTGGTTCTCATTGACCAGTTCTCGGATCGCCTGGCCACGCTTATTGTAGATAACGAGCCGGACCGGCAGGTTATCCTGTGGGATGCTGTAACGGATGATGGTAGAAGGATTGAACGGATTGGGAGCATTTTGCAACAGATTAAACTGCGGCATGGGAAGAGCATTGTCATCGGAGGATGATCCTGCTGAGGGGATGGCAAAATTGATCAGCGTGCCATTGACCCAGATATCACAATAAATGGTATCTGCCGGAGTGGAGAAAGAGAATGTCAGGAGGGAAAAATGAACGTTAGGATTATGACGGGCAAAAGCAAAGCGGTGTTGACTTGTATTTAAGGAAGTCAAGGTAATTGCCGTCATCGGTGATATCTGCCAATCCGTGGTTGTAAGTCCTCCATTGGCGTAAAAGACGCCATTCATGGCATAGAGGTCTTGCGGCTGAGTGGCGGTGATATGCAGAGAGTTTCCGATCCGCTGGATCCGCAATCCGGGATCTGGAGCCACGAAAAGCACATTGGTTTGGGCAGGGAAACGGAACGAAGCGTCTCGGGCATAGAGATTGACCAGATATGCATCCAATGCCGTGACTGATTGATCGGCATCGACATCGGCAGCAGCGATCCGATTCGGCAACCAGGGGATGGGATCGACATGGGGAACCGGATCATAGCCCACAAGATAGTCCAAGATGTGCTTGGCGTCAAAACCGGTCACCTGCCAATCAGCATCGATATCGCCCCAGACAATGGCGTTCAGGTGCGTGCCATTGATCTGCACATTGTCAAAATGAACGCCCTCTGCGGTTACACTCCAGTCCGTCCGGATGCGAAATCGGATCATAACGCTCTGTCCGGCATAGGCAGTCAGAGGCAGGGTGACATTCGTCCAAGTCGATTGTGTGCCGGTAAAACTTGTCAGATTCGTCCATCCCCCCCCGGATAACGATGCCTCCACGTGCAGGAAATCATAACCCTCTTCGAGATTGTGGCGGATATCGAAATTGAGATAGGGATCGCTGATATTGACCAGCGAGACCGGTGCAGCAAACGTGGCAGAACGATTGATGTTATTGCCATAATTACCCGCCGGTGAGTCCGTTAGAACGTGATTGGCGCCTTCGGCTATGATCGCCCATGGGGTCTGGACATTCCAATTGGACAGGCCATTTTCGAAGTCATCGGAAAAGATCGGTTGATTGAGCACAAAGGTCTGATGATTGTGGGCTTGCCGCAATTTCATGGTCTGTTGAAACACGGCATAACCCGCGGCACGAATAATTACCCGATAATCGCCCTCATAGATCGGGGGCAGTGAAAAAGTGCCGCTGGCGGAGGTCGGAACCGGCTGATTACCACCGATCGTGACTTGAGCATTGGAAACCGGCAGGCCCTGCTGATTGCGGACGATGCCGTTGAACCCAACCATCTGAGCGGGTTGGAGGGTAAAATTCCGGGTGATAATACCACTGGCGGGAACGGTCACCGTCAGTGTTTGCGGCAGAAATCCATCGGCACTGGCGGTCAGAGTTACAGAGCCAGGCAAAAGCATCCGATGATAATATCCGATGCTGTTGTTGCGGATGGTCTTGCTATTGCCGGACACAATGATAACGGCAGAAATAGGATTTCCAGTCGGATTGGTAACCGTGCCGGCAACTCCGCAGTGCATAAATTCCATATAGGAGAGGATCGATTCCTGATTTGCCGCCCAATAATTATCCAATTGACTGGCTGGCGGCCATTTCGTATTGCCAACCTCACAGGTGATATCGATCCCGCTGGTATACGCGTAGAACCAATCCTGCATCGATCCGGTGATCACATACCAGGCGGCGCCGTTGGTAATGCCTTGGGGAAAGGTAGTGCTGTTATACATGGCGGTATTATGCGTGGAATAGGCCAAAGCGGCTTGTTGGAGGAGAGCATCATCTGGGGTCAGTGCATAGGTGTAGTCCCAAGGATAGTTCATGACCAGCGCACCACCATGATAATTGATGGACAAACTGATCTGCCGGTGATTGCTGAAATTCATCATCGCCACGCTTTCTGGTGCCCAGGGATTGCCATCCGGATTCTGAGTTCCGGTGGGCATGGGAAAATTGCGGTTCAGATCTACACCGGTGGCATTGAAGCGGGTTGCGTTGACATAGCCATCCGGATTCATCAGGGGATTGATCCAGATCTCCGTGTTATTGACGAGATTGGTGATGCGGGGATCGGTTCCGTATTGAGTGGTGATCAATTGAATCAGCCGGATCAACAGGTCATATCCGACCACTTCATCTCCGTGCATGGTGGATACCCATTGGAATTGCGGTTCGGTTTCAGTTTGATTGACGTTATCAGAGATCTTCATCATCAGCAATGACCTGCCCTGAACCGATGTTCCGAATTGGATCAAACTACAAATACTGGGATACTGCTGCGCTGTCTGTTGCATGAACTGGACATACTGATTGTAGGAGAAATAGCGACCCATCGGATTGTCACCGTCTTTGGTGCTTTCCCACAGTTCCCGGGCATAGTCCTTTGCCGTATTGGGTATGCGTTGGGCATATAGACCCATATCCAACAGGCGGTTAAATTCATCCTCATCGCGCACATAGACAATTATGGTATTGGTTTCCCGGTTTACGTTATCAATGCTAAAATGAGATTTATTCAGCAGATTGATGTCCCGGTCCATATCCCAACTGGTTACTTTGACAGGATCAGCGCTGGCTGCGAGCGCTACAACTGTAAGCAGAATGCAAATCAGTGATCTTTTCATCGGTTTTCTTTGTTCCATTAGTTATTTTACTTAATATTCATGCATTTTTCATGCCTATCATCAGAGAAATATTGATCGGGTTTTCGAAAAAAAGCGAAGCACATTATGTGATCAACATATGTTGAGAAAGTAATTAAGAAATATCGCCTCTCGCTCCAGCGCGGGCTGTGATGGCAACGGATTTTGTCTGACAGATAGTTTGGGGATAGGCATAAAGTTGACCGTTCTGATTTTTTCACCGGTCTAAGGAATGCTCCGATTCAGGCAAAATGGTGTTCTGCCGTTATCCTCCCTGCTTCATAACCTTAGTATAACCTTACGGTCGTAAGGTTATACTAAGGTTATACTAAGGTTATCAAGCAAGGAGGAAACACCAAATCTATTAATTACCCAACGGTCTAAAAGTGCCAGGCGAGCAGCGGCACATGACTGACATTGCTTAATGCTGCTTCATCCCTGACCTGACATGGTTCACAAGCAGTCATTGCGCTGAGCCTGGCGAGGCAAGGCAATTTATCCCCCTTTTTCTGTCAAGCACTCTTGTGCTTCCAACCCGTCTTTTGAATCATATTTCCAGCAATGATCAAGCCCAATCCCATGATCGTGGAATAATGGATCCTCTCTCCCAGAATGCCCTGGATCAAAAACATAGAGACGAAAGGAGTGAAAAATATCAGGTTAGAGACCAGAGCCGTATTTCTGGACAAAGTAAGCGCTTTAAACCATAAAAGGAAGGTCAATCCCATCTCAAAAATGCCTACGTAAGCCGCACCCATCAAAGCAAAGCGCAAACCGCTATCCCCAATGGTAAACAGGCGAATTTCACTTCCCATTAAAACCCTGATCAGATAGTATATTCCGATCATCGCCGCACCCATAATGAAATTGAAACTCAGTTTGAGCGCCGGATTCCTTTTATCCTTCATGTTTATCAGCCAATAAGCCGCCCAAATAACTGACGAACCGATCGCCAGCAACGAACCAAACCAATCATCAAACGCCAATGATCGAATCGCTCCCCGGGTGGCGATGATGATAACACCGATAAAACCCAGCAGCAGGCCTCCAAGGTCTTTGAACTTCATCCCTTGTTTCAAGATAAAGACAGACATCACCGGCAAAACTATCGCCCAAGTGTAGTTCAAAACCTGCGCTTCCTGTGCCCTTAAGCGGTTGTATGCCTCAAACAATACAAGATAGTAAAGGAATGGATTGAGCAGGCTGGACACAAAAGATAGATGCATGTTTTTGATCAGTCCCGCGAAAAACCGCTGTTTTTGGGTGGCTATGCAGTTGTCGTCAGCAGGATCGCCGCCGTAACCGATGAGAACAGGAGCAAGCCCAGAGGAGTCAGATAGCGCAAGCTGATCTTGAAGGCAGTGGAAACGCTTGACCAGCAGATTATGGCTGCTATGGCAAAGCGATATGCGGACTTTTGATCAACAGCCATTCAATATCCCGGATGCGCAGGTAAAAGAAACAAGTCCCGCAAGAAGAAAACCTTCTGCGGGACTTGAATAACAATGACCAGAGCAGCATCCAGGGAAACGATCCGACACCATGATTCCCATTGCTGCTTTGGGTGCCTGATTGCTTTAGGGCATCCTACGGAAGATATCGCCGTACTTCTTTTCTATGGCCGAGTTCTTGGTCTGCTGGGCTCCCAGGATAACGAACTGGACTGCTTCCTTGCTAGTAGGTTCAAATAGATGCCATCTCTCGCCATAGGTAACCAATTCACCGAATCGCTTGGCCTGCGAGAGCCAAGTACAAAGAGCAAGATAGTTATAGGACGAAGGTTTTATGTCCAATATTCTTTTGACAAAATCAATTGCCAGATCGGTGTCATTCATCAGAGCGGCAATGATCTTGGCATTGTCCAACACTTCCAGATCCTTGGGAGTAATTGCCAGGATTTCATTGGTTATCTTCAACGCATTGGCATAGTCCTCCATCTCGTAATAACACAGAGACAGATTCATCAGATTGTTTAGATCGTTGGGGTTCATCTCCCTTACTTTGAGAAAGTAGGGTAGCGCTTGATTCAATTTCTGCTGGGCGATGTAAAACCCGGCTAATTCTTGAACCAGTAAGATCTCGCCTGGTCTGCTGTTGAAAAGCATCAGGAGATATTCCTCGGTCTTGGCCAGGTCTTTCAGGTTGTTCTCATAGATATCCTTGATCTTGACAACCGGCTCGATCCTCTCGGGCTTCATTCTGGCAGCCAATTCGAAGGTCTTGATCGCCTCATTATAATCTCCCGCTAGGGCTTGATCTTCGCCATGCTTGTATATGCGCACCCAAGTGCTTTCCTTTTTATCGGTGATATCTCGAACGGTTCGCCGTTCGTCATCCGTAAGATTGGTAAAGGTTTGCAGTACTGTCAGCATTCTGTCATACATCATATATGCCTTGTGATTATACTCCACTCTGACGACCGGATCATTTTCGGCATAATGCATACGGATATCGGCAGAACGATTGAGAGCAATGACGTGATCAGGATTGTCCTCTAAAACTTTGAGATAACCCTCCAACGCTTTCTCCAGATTCTTGTTTTGATAATAAACATTGGCTGATTTGTAGATCATATTCGCCTGCGGACTCAGTTTCTGGCGTTGGGCGGAACAAGCCCCCAACAGCAAAACCGCAAGCATGACGAGAGGTAATAATCGTTTCATGATAGTGAACTCCTATATTGATTCAAAGCACTGATGATCCAATTATATGATTCAGTATATCCGTCAAGTAAATTCGCCGGTTTGGCCAAGTGTAGTCATACTTCCTGAGCGCAGAGGACACAGCAGCAGGAAGGATCATAAAGAATTTACTTGACCAAAACAGCCCTTAACCGACGATGATGCAAAATTACCTTTAATCCGACCCAGTGAGGCGGAAAGGAGACGATATGACCAATACCCCGCAATTTCTTGGACGCAACGTCTTTGACCTTGATGACTATTCCGCAGAAGAAATCATGTACATCCTCGAAGCAGCCAAAGGTATGAAGGAGATCAATCTGCGCGAATATAAGAAAATCCCCACCCTTCGAGGCAAGACGATTTGCACTCTTTTTATCGAAAACAGCACCCGCACCCGCATGTCTTTTGAACTGGCAGCTAATCGGCTCAGTGCCGACGTTGTCAGTTTTCAGGCAAGCATCTCCGCCCTATCCAAAGGCGAGAGCTTGCAGGACACCGTCTATACTCTTGATGCTATGGGAATTGACCTTTACTGCATACGCCACAGCAGCCCCGGCTCTCCCCAACTCGTTCACAAATACTCCGGCAAACCAGTGATCAATGGCGGTGACGGTCGTCATGCCCATCCCACGCAAGCACTGTTGGACATCTTTTCCATCTGGGAGAAGCTCGGCGACCTCAATGGACTCAAGATCACCATCGTCGGCGATATCCTGAATAGCCGGGTAGTAAGATCCAACCTGATCGGTATGCGCAAACTCGGCGCTGAGGTCACGGTCTGTGGTCCCCGCACTCTGATGCCATCCTATATGGAAGAGGTGTATGGCTGCAAAGTGGAATATGATCTACAGACTGCTCTCCAAGATGCTGACGTGGTCATGGGACTGCGCATGCAACTCGAACGTCAGACCGAAGGGCTTTTCCCCTCGCTGGAGGAATACACCAAACACTATGTCCTTTCCAGGCATACAATCAAATACGCCAAACAAGACGCTCTGATCATGCATCCAGGTCCTATGAACCGGGGGATAGAGATCCTGCCGGAGATCGCTGACAGTCAGCAAAGCATCATCGTAGAACAGGTCGCCAATGGCGTTGCGGTCCGGATGGCATTGATGTTCCTCATTCTCGGTGGCAAAGCATAAAGGAGGCAGAAAATGAAAACACTGATCAGAAACGCAAAGACCTACATCGATGGCAAATTCATGATCAGAGACATAATGATAGAAGATGAGATGATCGCCCTCATCGCCGAGGGGATCACCGATACAGCAGATCAGGAGATTGATGCTGCCGGCAAATTCATTACTCCCGGTTTCGTGGACATCCATGCCCATCTGCGTGACCCTGGTCAAACCTACAAGGAAGACATCATCTCCGGAACGGAGAGCGCAGCCAAAGGCGGATTTACTACCGTCTGTGCCATGCCGAATACCGAGCCGGTGATCGACAATATCGCCACCGTCGAGTATATCCAGCGCCGTGCCAAAGACCTCGGTTATTGCAAAGTAAAGGTAATCGGCGCCATGACCAAAGACCTCGAAGGTAAGGAGATTGCCGAGATGGCTACGATGAAACAAGGGGGGATCGTTGCCATCACTGATGACGGTAAATGCGTCCAGAACGCCAAACTGATGCTCAGTTGCATGCGCTATGCCGTAAATTTTGACCTGCCTGTCATCAGCCACCCCGAGGATTATGCCCTCGCAGGCAAAGGACAGATCCACGCCGGCAAGATAGCCACCCAACTGGGGCTCAGCGGTATCCCCGCCCTCGCCGAAGAAGTGATCATTGCCCGGGATATCATGCTGGCAGAAAGCACCAAAGCCCACCTTCATATCGCTCACATCTCCACCGCTAAATCCCTCGATCTCGTCCGTCGCGCCAAAGAAAAGGGACTTAAAGTCACAACCGAGGTAACTCCGCATCATTTGTTGCTGAACGAGGAGGCATGCCTCACCTTTGATACCAATACCAAGATGAAACCACCTTTGCGTTCTGAAGCCGACCGTCTGGCTTGTGTCCACGCACTTACAGAGGGACTGATCGACTGCATCGCCACAGATCATGCGCCACATGCCGACTATGAAAAGGAACGTGAATTTGATCTGGCTCCTTTTGGCATCATCGGCTTTGAATCTGCTTTTGCCGTTCTGTACCACAAACTGGTGAAGCCGGGACATCTCGCGTTGGAACGCCTGATCGAAGCCATGACCATCGCTCCCGCCAAACTGCTTAACCTCGAAGCCGGAGTCCTGACAGAACGGCATTCCGCCGATCTTTGTATCATAGATCTGGACGATACCATCACGCTGGATCCCGATACTATCCTCTCCAAATCCAAGAATACTCCCTGGCTGGGTGAGACGCTGTCCGGGAAGGTGACACACACCTTCTGCGATGGCAGGATCACTTGGCAAGCGGAGTAAACGGGTGAGCTTGGATGAAACTCCATAAAACATTAGCACTTGAACGGATAGAACACATCAACTCCTTGTATTTCGTTCTATCCATCCGAGACAGGGAATTGGCTGAACTTAGCCAAGCCGGACAGTTCTGCCAGATCCGTCCCCAGTCCTTATCCCTGCCCCGATTGCATAAACCCATCAGTATATATGACGTGGATGGCAATCTGGTCAGGTTTATGATCAAGCTTGTCGGCGATGGAACGCAAGCGCTGTCCATACTCCAGAGCGGTGATGCCATCGACCTGATCGGGCCCTTGGGGCAAGGGTTCACCATTCCACAGAATAACAGAGCCATTCTTATCAGCGGGGGCATTGGATATCCCCCGCTTTTTTTTCTGCACAAACGCTTGAAGCTATCCGGTTATGCGACCTATTGGCTGCATGGTGGCAACTGCTCCGATGATCTTTTCCCCTGTGACGAACTCTGGTGCAAAGACAGCTCCAGCCCCAACACCGGCACCCCCGGTCTGTTGCATAAGCGCAGCTTGTCCGCTGACCCCAACACTGGATTGGTCAGCGAGGGTTTGATCCAGCGCTTGAAGGAACTTCAATATGACATCGCCTATGCCTGCGGTCCAATACCCATGCTCAAGGTCTGTCACCAGATCTGTCAGTCAGCCGGGATCCCCCTGCAGGTCTCGATGGAGGCATATATGGCTTGCGGGATCGGCGTTTGCCACGGTTGTGCCATACCCATGTGGGAAAGAGGCAAGCCGGTTTACCGTAACGTCTGTTCCGATGGACCGGTCTTTGATGCCGACGCCATCCGCTGGGAGGAGCTATGAGGCGGATCGCCACTCGTTTGGGCAGGATCGTCCTGACCAATCCTGTCACCGTCGCTTCCGGCACATTCGGCTTGGAATATGCTGATTTCTTTGATCTGAACCGCCTTGGCGCTTATGTGACCAAGACCATCACCCTCAGTCCGAAGGAAGGCAATCCCCCACCCCGTCTCTATGAGACCGAGGCAGGTCTGCTCAATTCCATCGGTCTGCAAAACCCGGGTTTGGATGCTTTTATCGATGTCCATCTCCCCTTATTGCGCAAACACCTGAGCATCCCTATCATCGTCAGTTTCTCCGCTTCCTCCGTTCGTGAATTCACTGAGATCCTCCGCCGGCTGGAGGATGAAGCGGACATCAGCGGCTATGAGATCAATATCTCCTGCCCCAATGTGGAGAGAGAAGGCATCGCCTTTGGCGTTGATCCCTTTGCCGTTGCAGAACTTACCCACTCGCTCAGCGCCCTCACCCAAAGGGAACTGATCATCAAACTCACACCCAATGTGACGGATATTGCTGCCATCGCCCAGGCAGCGGAAGACAATGGCGCTACCAGTTTGGCGCTGATCAATACGCTCACGGGCATGGCGATCGACTACCGTAACGGAAAATCATTCATCAAAAGGGGTATCGCCGGTTATAGCGGGATCGGGATCAAACCCGTCGCTATTGCTTGCATTTATAAAACGGCTCAGGCAGTCCACCTCCCCATCCTCGCTATGGGCGGGATCCACACCTGGCAGGATGCCCTCGAATTCTTTTACGCCGGTTCCTCCGCCATCGCCATCGGTACCGCCAGCTTTATCGAACCCGATGCCCCAATCCGATGCCTCGAAGGACTACAAAACTGGTTCCAGCAACATGACCTGATCCTGCCCGAGATCATCGGCAAAGTATCATTTTAACTATAAAATAAACTCCAGCACGGATAACACAGCCTATCCTTACCC
>CAYZZE010000065.1:0-13149 GCA_964482845.1 uncultured Candidatus Cloacimonadota bacterium | reverse complement strand
GTTGCACTGACTTCAGTCGGTGCACGGTAAAATCTATATGCTTGTATGACATTTGTTTATGACATCTGGGCAAACGTGCTGGGTGCCGGATAAATCCGGTACAACAACCGGATAAATCCGATGTTGCCGATTATTCAACGGTCTTTAATAGGAGCATTGTTCTTGCGGTCATAAACTAACTAATTGTCAGACAAGGTCCGGTGTCATTACACCGCCTAACATCTGATGGCGCTGGAAATCTTATTACTTCGCTCTCTCAAGATCTCAATCTCTGGAGTGCCTATTATGTGCTAGGGTCTCCGGATAGCTTTGCCCCCTTTAGACGACGGGATAATGACGGCGGTTTATACCATTATCGTGCCGTATTTATCCGGGATGCAAAGCAATTGGCAACCGGGGAGGAATGATAAAGGGCACGATCTGATGACCGTGCCCTGCAATCATGATTTGCGATGCTTTGGAGAGGATATTATCAACCGGATCCAAAGCATCTTATGGTCACTTAATGTTATTTCATCAGGAGCATCTTTTTGGTTTTATTGAATCCGGGCGTTTCCATCCGGTAGAAATACACTCCAGTAGCGACGCTACGGTTTGTCGTATCCCGTCCATTCCAGACGACATTGTGTCTGCCCGCTTGTCTGTGTTCGTCTACCAACGTATCTACCAGTTGTCCCTTGATATTGTAAATCCTGATGGTGACCCTGCCGGGTTTGGCGACCTCAAAGGCAATGGTGGTGCTTGGATTGAAGGGATTGGGATAATTGTTGCGTAATTGGTTGACGAAGACCGGTGGGATCGACGAGTCATTGGAAGTGTAGGGGAAAGCGAAGGAGACGGTTTCGCTGGGAGCGCCTGGGGCATTGAGATACATCGCACGGACAAAGAACTTGTAGTCACCTTCCAGTTCCAGGAATTCGGTATAACTTGTCTGGGTTGCGTCGTTGGTGGCGACCAGATGGAAAGTATCGGCATTGAACTTGCGATATACTTTGTATCCGGAAATAGGCAGAACCGGATCATAAGGCGGACTCCAATACAGTTGAAAGAGCCCGGTTTCATTGTCCACCATAAAGCCGGGGGCGATGGGATGAGGAAGATAGATCAGCGTAAAATCCACTCTGGGGTTTTGCTGAGTAAGATTGACCAATACATTGTTGGCGGTGGAACTCTGGTGGTGCGGCATTTCGGCATTGATGACGTGAGTGCCGTTCGGGAGATAGAGGCGATATATACCATCGTCTTTGGGGCTGGTGGCATATTTGTGTTGGTTGTAAACCACAGCCATAGATGTTGCAAGCCCTGAGGAGAGCAGCACTTCACCATGGGCAAAGCCGGTAATATTGGCAATCCCGGTCAGGATGAAATCATCAATGAACCAGCCAATGCCTTCATACATACCATCAGAGGCAAAGCGGAAACGGAATCTGACGCTTTGACCGGTGAAACCACTTAGATTGAAGGCAGTCGTCAACCAGCCACCGCTATTGCCGCTGAAACCGGGTTGACCGTTGAGAGCAGGCAAGCTCTGATGAGTATATCCGCCCATCGGAGAGATCACTTGCCAGATGGTGCCGCCGGTGGTGGATATGGCTACATTGCCGCCATCATAATTGAGTTCGGTTCCATAGTAGTGTTTGAATCTGAGTTGGGCATTGGAACCGGTGATGATATATTCTGGGGTATGCAGATCAAAGACTGAATTGGGGGGATAATGGTCAGTGGTACCGGTGCACCATAGTTTGTCACCTGAATAGGGTGTTACCTGCATCGGAGAAGCCCAGATCCATCCAGCCAAAGGAGTAAAGCCACCGGAATCCGCCTCAAAATTGTTGAACAACTGATTGGAATTCATCGTGATATTGATCGGGCGAGACAATTCTGGGGCATTCGCTGCGGTAAGCGAGAAATTAAAGGGCACAACGGTTCCGGGCATCAAAGCGGCATTGAAACTGACGTCATACACAAACTGCCGGGTGAAGTCCTGCTCAATCTCTGCCAAGGTGATCGTGTCCTGAGTGATCTGCACCAAGGAACTGGGACTGGTAAGCATGGCAACGATGTTTTTTGCCGGAATATCGGAGTTATTTTTGACGTTGACGATCAAACTGACGGACTCGGCACTCTCGATGATGCCGTTGTTGTTAGCATCATAGTCGCAGGTCATCAGAGAGATGTATTGCAGATGAGGTGAGGCAATACGGATATTGAAACTGCGTATCCACTCATTTTCGGTGTCGGTGACACGCAGAGAGAAGGTCACATAGCGGTTAGTAGGGCTATTCGGCGAGATGGCGACCACGAAGGGAAGACGGTTTACACCGGAATCTCCAGCCGGAATGGAAAAATATGCCGAAGTGCCGTTGATAATGCTTACGTGAGGATCATTGGTGGATAGAACCGCATTGACGTTCTCAGCAATCAAGTTTCCGGTATTGCTCAAGCGGATACCCAGCTCAAAGACCTCACCGGGTTCCACGGCAGAATCATTACCGCCGATATAGGTCTCACCGACGACCATATGGGCTTGTTCAAAGAAGATCGGGACGGTCGTTATGTAAAGAGCGCGCAAGTGGCCAAGCGGTGAAGCGGCGGTGGGATACTGATTACCGTAGGTATATTCCAGTCCGATGTTTCCCTGACCGTTTGTGATACCGATGGTGCAGTAGTTGCCGTGACGGAAGCCAGTGGTGGCATCGATGTTGTTGAACACTTTATATTGGATCTTGATAGGGCTGTCGCCGGTGGAGGTGGGAAAGATCTCCGGATCGTAAAGGATCACCTGGAAGGTATTTTCCGATGTTCCATTGGCTCCGCTGCGCATCTGATTCCATTGAACGATAAAACGGCTGTTTGGGCGGTCGAAAAAATAGAATATCCCGCTGCCCGTTCCCGTGGCCAGGTCATCCCAAAAAGGTGCAATCATCGGGCTGGGTCCCATTGCTCCGGGCAGGCGGTAATTCCGGAATTCGGCATTCTCGGTGATGCCCATGGCGATGAAGCCATTGGAACAAACAGTGATCTGGTTGTAGGGTTCACCATAGAAGCGGAAGGTAAAAGGCAAATTTACCACTG
Organism: uncultured Candidatus Cloacimonadota bacterium; assembly: GCA_964482845.1. Taxonomy (GTDB): domain Bacteria; phylum Cloacimonadota; class Cloacimonadia; order Cloacimonadales; family Cloacimonadaceae; genus VGPI01. The sequence continues at coordinate 10,074 of CAYZZE010000065.1, read as the reverse complement.
CCAGGGATGATGCGCCCACCATGTCTCCTTCAGTACTGGTGTAAGGATCATTGATGGTCGTCAATTGAGTTCCGGCGCCGCCTTCATTGGGTGCAATGCCGATCCATTGATAGGTGGGGTACTGTTCAAATGCCGTATCGGTGCCATCAAAGATCACATATCCGTATTGATCCGGTCCTAAAGGGCTGTTGACGGTCACGACGCCGATCGTCAAACTGAAATGGACGTGCTGCTCAAAGCCCTGATCATTGTATAACTTCAGTTTCATCGGAATGACCATGCCGGGCAGAATTATGGGACGGGCAAAGACCTGGAACAACTCTGTGGGAACGATTGTACTGCCGGGTGTGGCTGTGCCGTAAAAGATGGTGTGAAAGGGGACTGAGATCAGGTCATTGAGCGTGTATAATCTGCCGTATAGGTTATGACCATGGTCAGTTCCGTTGTTCTTGATGGTAAGACGCATACTGACAGTTTCTCCGGGATCAATGGCGGAATTATTGGTATCGATGATCTGGTAGGAGATGAATTCCATGCGGGCTGTCAAGACCTGCAGAAATTCGGAGAGGTCATAGGTATTGCCTTGATTGTCGGTCAGGATCAGATGCATCCGTAGCATCATCTGGTCTGGGCAGTTCAAAGCGATATTCATCAGGACGGGATTGACATTAGAGGAATTCTCTCCGGAATTGACGGCGCCATAGGTGACGAGTGAATCAATGAGGGTCACATAAGGATTATTGGTTGTGAGATATCCGCTGATGCCGCTGATGGTGGAATTTGTCGTATTTCTGATGGTAAAACTTAAAGCGACGGTCTCGCCGCTATTGGCAATGCCATTGCCGTTGCCGGACGTATTGCCAGTGTTGTTGTCAGTCACCACAATGATCCCCGGGATCAGGGAACCGGATGCGTTAAAAGTTATGTTGTGTTGCAAAGGCTTGTAATTGTGGCCGGAAACCGTGATGGTAGCCATCCCCGGCAACGGATTATCCGGCAGAACCATGATCACCTGGCCATTCGCATCGGTAAAGCCGCGGGAGATGATCGTCGTTCCTTGAGAGATGGTTAGGCAGGCATCTTCAGCCGGAGATCCATCCATATTGGTGATCTGGATATCCAGCAACCCAGTGCCGATATGGACAGAGGGCTGGACAGCTATCTGATACTGGAGAGGAATGGCGGTAAACACTTCCATGGAAGGGTCACCCATCAGATTGCACCACAAGACGTTGTTGGTGACAGCCCCCGGATTGGAGATCCCGTATACGAGGTGAAAGTATATTTTGCTGTAGAGCAGTGCTTCGCCCATAGTCCGCATTCGCCATGAGAAGATGCCGGCAAAAGTTGCGCCAGTTAATGTATTGTTATAAGCCGTGTGGGTGGATGTGGTAGCCATTCCGATGGCTGTCACCGCTCCTTTGGGTTGTGCTGTAGAACCCAGGCGGATGAAAGCCTCGGTTGTGGCTGTGCCGCCTGCAAAGTTTCCAGTGTTGCAAGTATTGATAACGGCATGCAACAAGCGACCGCCATTTACCAAACTCTCGCTGGGACTCCATCCGCTCATACCGACATATCCACGGTAGTTGAAGAATCCTACGCCTTGATTGATTGCTTGATTCATCGCAGCTACGGATGGATCGCCGGAATACAATTCAGTAAAGGTAAAATTGGGGTTGTGATGCAGGGCTAATTCTTTGACGTATTTGTTGTTGTAGATAGTTGATTGGCCGGATGGGGTAAAGTCGCCGACGAGAAGCATCCGCTCCAACCAATCCGCTTGGGCGACATTGATATTCTTCTCGTATAGATAGACCTTATTCAAGATATTGGCAAGTTGGTCAGTGCCTTCAGCAGAAATCCTGCCTATGAAAGCATCGCCCAAGGCATCATTACCGGCAAGATGGGTATATTGATAATCACCGCTGGCGGTTCCGGAACCCCAAGAAGGAACAGAAAAACTGCCGGTTGTATCACCGAACAGGATAATGAAGTCCGGACGGGTGGCGGGATTATTGTATTGCGTCTGAATATAGTTCTTGATCATTGTATTGGACGACCCTGCGACCGAGGTGCTTACGATGGCGACATCCGCTCCCTTCTGCCGTTTCCAGAAGGCGTAGTTATTGATCAGATCGGTAAAAATGGTATTGATAAAATGACCGTGAATGATAAGATACTTGGGTGGCGTGTTAGCGATTATCAAGTTCCTATAGTCTTCAAAATTCAGGATCAGCGCTTCATACATATTCGTCCATGCTGATGAGATTCCGGTCAGAGGTTCATAAATCTCGTTGATACCCGGCTGATCGTTGAACGTGACGCTGAAATCCAGTTCTTCATACACGGACATCTCTCCGGTCTGGGCGTCCCAAACAAAGGGATTCACCTGCACGGTGATGATCCTAAAATCCCGAAATATAATTGGCTGACTTGATTCGAGAAACTGGCTGGGATAACTGCTGCCACCGATATAGAAACTATCATTCGAATGCAGTGACTTGGGGTTGTCGCTTTCGGTTTTTTGTTGCGATGGATAGGGCAGTATCTGCGGATAGGTCTTCATGCGGTTGCCCACGACCTGGATCTGATAATTGCCGGTTTGGGGAATGGCAATGGTCGTTGTCACAAAGGGTAATTCCGGCATTCCGGATTCGAGTAAGAGTCCCGCTCCATCCATGTGGATACGGTGATAAGTGTTGCCTCCGATATGCTCTTCATCGATGGTAAAATCAGGGATCCGGAAACTGACTTGGATGCTATTTCCGGATTTTGATTCCACCCGAAAAGCATTTTTACTGGTGCTTATCATATCAGGTGTTGCGATCAATGCTCCCATTACACTGCAAAGCAGTATGATAAACAGTATTTTCTTCATTTAAGATACCTCATTTGGTAGGTTATGTTTAATGGATAGCACCATGCAATTCTCATTCCCTATGGGTATTAATTGCATGAGAAAGGGATGATACGACCGGGAAAGTGAATTAGATTCAATCATCAGTCTTATCATCCCACGAATGTGGATGACGCAAGTGTGTAAGCAACGATGAACGTCAGAGATTGTAATAGGTGATCAACTCGTGAGGATGGGGACGGTTTTGCACTGCGTAGTGTTCTTTGAGTTTCATTCTGATATGGGATTGGATCAGTTCTTCATTGAAGACATTGCCCGCCAGCAGGAAATCGTGGTCTTCGGCCAGGCATTGCATTGCATCCTTGAGATCGACAGGAATGGAGAGCAACTTGCTCTTCATTTCTTCTGTCCAGTTATAGACATTGTCATCAAACGGACCCATGTTGTAATCTTGGGGATCTATCTTATTCTTTATGCCATCGAGTCCAGCCATCAGAAGTGCGCTCATTGCCAGATAAGGATTGCAGGTGGCATCGCCGGTTCTGAATTCAAAGCGCTTGGTTTCCGGATCGGTGGCATATTTGGGAATACGGATGGCGGCACTGCGATTGGCCAAACCATAAAATAGTTTTACCGGCGCTTCAAATCCTGGTAAGAGGCGTTTATATGAATTGGTGCTTGGATTGGTGAATGCCACGACCGCTTTGCCGTGTTTGAGGATACCGCCGATGAACCAGATCGCTTCGTCGGAGAGGTCGGAGTAACCGCCTTGTTTGTAAAATATGTTTATACCATTCTTAAGCAGCATCATGTGAAAATGCATCCCATTTCCGGCGTGGTTGTAAACCGGTTTGGGCATAAAGGTGGCGGTGAGTCCATTTTGCAGAGCGGTGCGCCGGATCACATCCTTCATTGTCATAGTGTCGTCACAGATCTTGGGAAAAACCAGTAGTTCCGTTTCGATCTCCTGTTGGGAGGAGAGCCCCACCTCGTGGTGGTGATAGCGGATGGTGATGCCCATCTCTTCCATGGTGCTGACCATTCCCTGGCGGATCTCATAGTAGCGGTCGAAGGGCGTATCCATGTGATAACCTTTGACGTCCTGCTGGGACACCGCATCGCCGTCATCCAGATCTTCGGGCAGGCATTCCTTGCTTTCGGAAGAAGTGATCGTATATCCGGCGGAAAAATCTCCGGAAGTGTAATCCACGGAATCAAAGAGATGAAATTCCAGTTCCGGGATCCAGACGGAACTATCGGCGATACCCGTGGCAACAAGATATTCTTGTGCTCTTTTTGCCACGCTACGGGGATCTTTCTTTATACCGATACGAGTGGCGGCATCACAGATGGAACAGATCATCCGCAGGGTGGGCTGTTCATAAAAGGGATCAATCACAGCAGTCGTCAGATCAGGCATCAATACCATATCTCCGGATTCCACCGAACTCATCTCCGGAATACTCGAACCATCAAAAGGAACTCCATATTTGAGCACCGATTCCAATCTGCCGGGGGGCATGGTGATATGATACCATTTGCCGTTCAAACCGCAATACTTGAGGTCGATCGCTTCGATCTCACGTTCTTCGATCAGGTCTTGAATACGCTTGCATTCCATTTCTATCTCCATTTGTTTTATATGCGTTATAGGTATTATGACAATCCCAACAGGGTCATCATATATTGAACGGGCGGAAGGATCAATCTTCCGATCAGATTCCAGCCCATCAGATTGGAGATGATGATCACACCGAATAGAACCATCATCCCTTTTTTCTCTTGCATCGTCCATTTGTAATACAGTTCATCGGGCAGGAACATCCCCAAAACCTTCGATCCGTCCAGTGGAGGAACAGGTAGAAAATTGAAGAAAGCAAGCAGCAGATTTAAAAACACCACGTAGGTGCAGATATACCGAACTACTATGTTTGAGCCGAAGATATGATAAATGGCGGCAAAGGCGAAAGCAATGAGGATATTGCAGATCGGACCGGCCAGCGCGGAAAGCCCCACATCCCGTTTGTAATCCGAAAAGTTATATGGATTGAGAGGAACCGGACGGGCATAACCATAGATAAAACCGGCGATAAAATACAAGAGCAGCGGCAGGATCACCGTTCCGAACCAGTCAATATGCACCAGCGGATTCAGACTCAAGCGTCCGTACCGCTTGGCAGTATCGTCACCCAGCCAATGCGAGACCATAGCATGGCTGATCTCATGCAGGATGATCGAGTAAAAGACGATGCCGATGATAATTGCGGTCATGACGGGCTTGATCATTTCACTGGGCATTATCTATCCTGTCCTCATACGAATGAATTTGCGCTTGCCGACTCTGAGCAGTGAACCGTCTTTGACAGTAATGACCGCATCGATATCCCCGATCTTGACATTGTCGAGGGATACTGCTTTTTGGATTATCATGCGCTTGGCTTCGGACTTGGATTCACAGAGCGTCGTATCGGTGAGCAAATCGATTATTTTATAGGTATCTGCCGTGGTCTGCCATTCAAGAACCTCATCCGGCATTTCCTTTTTGGAAAATACCTTCTCAAATGCATCCTGAGCGGCAAGAGCAGCGTCCTGACCATGGTAAAGCAAAACGATCTCCCGTGCCAGGCGTTTCTTGACGATCATCGGATTGATCCCACCATCCAGTTCCTGTTTGATATGAATTATCTCATCAGGATCGAGCGTGGTGGCATAATTGAAGTAGTTTATGATGATGGAATCGGGGATGGACATCACCTTGCCATATTTCTCATTGGGCGGATCAAGCACGGCAATGTAATTGTTGAACGACTTGCTCATTTTCTGGCTGCCGTCCGTACCGATCAGGATAGGGGAAAGGATCGCCACCTGTTGTTCCACCCCAAAATACCTTTGCATATCTCTGCCGCAGAGGATATTAAATTTCTGTTCGGTGGCGCCGAGTTCCACATCTGCTTCAATGGCAACCGAATCGTATGCCTGTAAGATCGGATACAAGATCTCGTGCATCCCCAGAGGCAAGCCCTGTTCCCAGCGGTTTCGGAAAGTATCATGGGCCATAAACTGTGCCAGCGTGAACTTTCCCATTAGGTTCAGCACGTCGGTGAGATGCATTTTACTGAACCATTCACTTTGCAGACGAACTTCGGTTTTGGTGGGATCAAGCACGGTGACCAATTGTTCCATATACTTTACACTATTGGCTTTCACTTCCTCTGCGGTGAGAGGAGGGCGGGATTCATCTCTGCCGGTGGGGTCGCCGATCTGGGCTGTATAGTCGCCGATGATGATAACACCGGTGTGACCCAGATCCTGAAATTCACGCATCTTCCGGATGGGCACCAAGTGACCGATATGGATATCGAATCCGGTGGGATCGATCCCATATTTGATCCGCAGCGGTTTTCCGGTCTTTTCCGCTTTTTCCAGTTTATTGATCATTTCAGCCCGCGTGATTATCTCCTCCACGCCTTTGCCGATGACCTTCATTTCCTGTGCAAAACGCATTACTTCATTTCCTTGAGTGTTAGTATCTGATTAACCGTCAGATCGCTATACAGAACGATAAACAGTGTTTACTCGACCAAGGTTTTGGCAGGCGTCTTTTGTCAAGTAGATTTCCATTTTGCGGTACAATGAAAAAGCCGATTTTACTTCCAGTTGCTCCCGAGATACAGTCAAACACGCGGGAGGATTTCGGGACGAGCCTGGATAAGAGCGTTGCACAAATTGGAAAACCAAATTTCGAGAACAGGAAAAACAATACCGTCTTTTCTTCCAACGCAGTCAGTAATAACGAAGGATTATGCCTGTCAGATAGTCTGGATGCTCGTTGTGTTAACCGCTCTGAATTATTCAACGGTCTCAAGAAGGTTTAGATTCGAGGGGATTAGTGTTTTCTCCTGCATTCTCCCTGCTTCATAACCTTAGTATAACCTTACGGTCGTAAGGTTATACTAAGGTTATACTAAGGTTATCAAGCAAGGAGGATTTAAGTCACCTCTCTGAATTGTTTAACGGTCTGGGGATTCAAACTGGGGGCATCATAAAGCGTTACAGACAGATAAAAAAAGATACTGCATGGCTGGATCCCGAATAGCACTATCCCCAAGGGCAAACGAGAAAAGGCATTGAACCGGAATCCACATCAAAAAGCAGAGAATCACCGTTTGATCCACTTGCGGATCACCTCCATCAGGTGGTCGGATCGGATGGGTTTCTCGATAAAATCATCCATTCCGGCTGCATTGCATTGGTCGATATCATCCTGCAGCACGGATGCGGTAAGGGCAATAATGGGAATATGTTGCATACCTTCACGGGTTTTAATCATCCGGGTGGCTTCCAATCCGCTCATCACCGGCATATGCACGTCCATCAGGATGAGATCAATGTCACTATTTTGCGTCAGGATCTCCAGCACTTCGGAGCCGTTGACCGCTTGATACAAGGTACAATCCAGCGGTTTGAGCAGTTTTGCGATCAAAGTGCGGTTGATGCTGTTGTCCTCAGCGATCAGGATCTTAATTCCGGGAGGCGGGTGATGCTCGGCAGAATTCGGGGTCTCATCAGGGGCGATCGCCTTGTCGAAGGTAAAACTCAGAGAAAAGGTGGAGCCGACGGCGACTTCGCTCTTTACTTTGATCTCACCGCCCAGCGTCTTTACGATACGTGCCGTCAATCCCAATCCCAAGCCCATGCCGCCGTAACGGCGGGTGATCGTATTATCCGCCTGCTCAAAGATATTGAAGATCACTTCCATCTTATCATGACTGATCCCGATGCCGGTGTCCCTGATCGTGATCAATGCCTCGATCTTGTTCTGTGGCAAATCATTATGGTCAAGGATCAGTTCGATTGATCCCGTGTCGGTAAATTTGACTGCATTGGACAGCAAACTGCTCAAAACCCTTTCGATCTTATCGATATCGGTGATCACCAGTGGGCTGTCTGGTTTGATCTTCAAAACCGGTGTGACACCTTTGGATATGATGATCGGCTGGAATCGGAGCCACAGTTTTTCCACGATCTGAGCAAGGGAACACTGATTGCCGGTCACCTTGGTCTTACCGATCTCAAGATTTGCCAGATCAAGAACATCGTTGATGATGGAGAGCAACTTATGTCCGCTGTCCAGGATCACCGATGTATAATCCGATTGCTCTTCGGACTGGCCGGTCTGTTTGAGCATTTGGGCAAAACCCATAATGGCATTCATCGGAGTCCTGATCTCATGACTCATATTGGCCAAAAAAGCGCTTTTGGAACGATTTGCCTTTTCCGCCGCTTCTTTGGCGTGGATCAGGGCGTTCTCGGCATTTTTCCTGATGATGGCATTGCCGATGCTATCTGCCACGGGAGCCAGAGCGGATATATGCGGTGCTTTTAGATGGTGACCGAGTTTATTGCTGATCAGGGACAATACGCCCCACAACTTATCACCGTAACATATGGGGAAATTGATGCTTTGAACAAAGCCGGGGATCAAATCCAGACCGATATACTCATCCGGATTGCGCAATTCCACCCCAAAAGGCATCCCCTCCAGAAGCCGTCGATCCCAAAGATCGAGATTTTGATTCCACAATTCGGTAAAGCGATCAGGGATCGTCCCTTCGGCATGGATATGGCTGGTTTTGTAAACCGGACGGGCTTTGGCGACACTATGCCTTGTCATTACGATCACGCAGGCATATTCTGTGGTTTCCTTGATCATTTCCAAGGCAGTTTCGATCGCTGCGTCAAAATCATCCTCTGCCAGCAGTAAATGTGAAATCTGAACAGACAGGTTCAGTATCCTGTCCTGTTTTGCACCATCGATCCTCTGTTTCATCTGAGCAATGTAATGCGTGATGATCCCGATCAGCGTCGATAGAATAAGTTTATTGGCTGTGGTATGGGATTTATTTGCCTGGCAATAGACCAGGTTGATGAGACCGATCGACTGACCGTTTGAGACCAGCAATGCCGAGTAATTGATATATTTAGCCTTGATGGATCGATTGATATAGTGATGAAACAGGTGTTTGCCTTCGGTCAGTTTGAGCGATAGTTTTGCCTGATCTTTGGGTGTAAATTGCCGGTCAAGGAGATCGGCTTCGCCTTTTAACGCCATTGCTTTCAAGCAGACCAATGTTCCCTTTTCGTCATAAGGAGGGATCCGATGGAAGATCTGGATAAACTCCGCTTTGGTAATCTGCAGGATGGTTTTGAGCGCAGCATCCAGATCATCGTCCTGAAAAAGCGCTTTGGTAAATGCCGAGAGCAGTTTTTCCACCTGACGGTTGTTGCGCTGACCATTGTTTTGAGCAGAGCGGTCACCTTTCCTGGGGCTGCTTGTGAGCGGTGGTTTCTGCGGATTATCGCTCATATCATCCTCACTTCCCGATCAACCTCAGGCATTCCGGACACGGTCGTATCTGAATTTGAAGCGTTTGATGCCTTCAAAGATGGTGCGAGCCAAACGGTCTTGATATTCGTAGTTGCGGAGCAGCGCTTCTTCACCGGTATTTGACAGGAAGCCGAGTTCGACCAGGACGGCAGGCATGTAGGCGCCTCTGAGGACAAAGAAATTTGCCTGTTTCACTCCACGGTCGATGGCTTTTGTGCCGAATACCATATTCTGTTGTATCTGGAAAGCGAGGGTATTGCTTGCTTCAAGGTGTTCCGATTGCAGGATATCCGAGAGGATGAAAGACAGATCATCATAACGTTTTACCGCTTCCTGGCCTCCTTCATACAGTTCCACCACCTGATTCTCGAGTGCCTCCACCGCTCGGGCATCGCTAGTAGTCGCCGTGGACAGGTAATAGGTCTCAATACCGTGACTGGCAGTGTTTTTAGAAGCATTGGCATGGATCGAGACAAATAGATCCGCCTTATTGTCATTGGCAAATTTGGTGCGGTCAAACAACGGGATGAAACGGTCATCGCTGCGGGTAAGCAGGACTCTTATGCCCAGTTCCTTTTCCAGTAAGGACTTGAGTTTAAGTGATACTGCCAGATTAACGTCTTTTTCCTGGGTCTTAAACCTTCTGCCGATAGCTCCGGGATCCCTGCCGCCATGACCGGGGTCGATGACGATCGTGCGGATGCTGTTGTCCTGAGGATTGTTATAGTGAATCTTACCCGCCGTAAGGGTGACTTGCTTGCCTGCCGCAAAACGGGCGGGCAGGTGTTCGGTAAGAAATGTGAGTGGAACGAAAAAAGTGGAATTCATC
>CAYZZE010000064.1:0-13290 GCA_964482845.1 uncultured Candidatus Cloacimonadota bacterium | reverse complement strand
TTACGGTCGTAAGGTTATACTAAGGTTATACTAAGGTTATCAAGCAAGGAGGAAGCAAGAAGTGACAAACTCTGAACTATCCAATGATCTTGCATAATACGGAACAATGGAATGTTCCCCCACGAAGAAAAAGATACGGCTTCACCCCCCGGCAAAGCCGTATCGATTGATCTAAATAAATCCCTTATCAAACGGAGATAACTTCTTTTACTTCGGGGATATGTTCTTTGATAACCCTTTCGACGCCTGCCTTGAGGGTGATCGTCGCCATAGGGCAAGAACTGCATGCGCCTTTGAGCCGAACTTCAATAACCTTGTCCTCGCGGACATTAATGAGTTCGATTTCTCCCCCATCTGCCTGGATGGAAGGGCGGATCTTGTCGAGGATTGCCTCTACTTGAGTGCGTTCGATCATTGTTTGCTCCATTTTTCGGGATCAATTGAAAAGGGTGCTCAGGGTGAGCGATTTACCGGAAGGATAGATCAGGTTAAGTTTTCCGTCTTCGACTGAGGCGATGTGATAGGTCCCGTTGTTCCCGACCAGATACCAATTCTGGTTGGTTTCATCATATTTCAGTTCAATTGCCTGTCCCTGTTCGGGGCCTTGGGTCTCTTCGATCAGGATAGATCCTTTGGTCATAGTGAGTTGATAGGTTCGGTCTTCGGTCTGGACAATCTTGATTTCGCTTTCTCCCTCCGCCATGGTGAGCAGTTGTGCACCAGTCCAGAATTCGATAACGTTCAATATGGCAAAATCAACGAAGAGCGTGGTCTCATAAACCGGCAAAATGCACAAAGCCCAGAACACGATGTTTTTCATGACCCTGTTGCCAATAGTGCCATTCCAGTCATAGACCTTACGGGTGAGGGTCTGATTGCCGTAGCATCCCATAAACGAGATGATCAGGAGCATTGATATCACGGTTAGTGATGTGAGTTTGATAGCAATTTTCATCTTCTTACTCCTTTCTTATCACTATTTGTCGTTGAGGTGGGTCTTACATTGTTTGGTTGTGATATAGTAGAAAACGGGGATAATGATTAGGGTCAGGATGGACGAGATGACCATTCCGCCGATGCTTACGATACCCATCGACTGCCGGAATTCCTTGCCGGCAGAACCGACTCCCAATGCCATAGGCATCATACCGATGATGATGGATACGGTGGACATGATGATGGGCTTGAGTTTCATCGCTCCGGCTTCGAGGATGGCGTCATGTGGATTGGCTCCCTGCCGGCGTTTCATATTGGTATAATCCAAGATCAGGATGGCGTTGTTGACCACGATACCCACGAGCATGATGATCGCCATCATAGAGAATATGTTGATAGATAATCCAGTCAAAAAGAGGGCAAGGATCACACCGATCAGCGCCAACGGAACGGTTGCCATGATCAATAGTGGCTGGCTGAAACTTTCCAGAACTGCCGCCAACAGCATATATGTCAAAAGTATCGCCAATAAAAAGGTTCGCATCATGTCCATCATCGTCTCCTTGAGCATCTCTGCTTCTCCACCCCAGTAGATCCTGTAACCGGCAGGCATTTCGATCTTATCCAGTTCATGATTGATCTGCGCCATTACATCACCCAGATTGGAGCCGCTGGCGATGCCGCCGCTGATCTGGATCGACTTGTAACGGTCACGGTGGATGATCTTACTGGCACCTGTATCAAAATATATCTCAGCCAGTTGAGAAAGCAAATACGTTTTGCCCCAGACAACCACAGGCAGGTTCCTGATCTTGTCCGGCGAATTAGCCGCTTCCTTGTCCAGTGAGAGATGGATGCTGTATTCAGCCCCTCCCTCACGGTAGGTTGTGGCAACCATGCCTTCGATGGCGATACGCAATGCCATTGCCAGATCGAATACGGTGGCACCGGTCTGGGCAAGTTTATCACGGTTCGGCCGGATGGTGATCTCGGTCTTGCCGGTGCGGGAACTGCTATCCAGATTGATCAAGCCGGGAGTGTCCTTGATTGCCGTTAGGATGATATCCTTGAGTACTTCCAGGCGTTCGATCTCCTGTCCCTGTATATAGAATTCAATGGGAGATCCTCCACCGCCGAAACTTTCAGGAATCTTTACCTTGATGCCGGCATTGGGTATATCCGCCAGATCAGCCATAAACACATTGATCATTTCTCTCGTCTTGCGAGTCCTTGCCCGATAATCGATTAGTTTTACATCCGCGGATGCCAGATTAGCGCCCCGGTCGACAAATCCCTGCGTTCCGAGATTGGTGACGATGTGTTCCACTTCCGGATATTGGGAGATCCGTTCGTTGATCCGGTTCATCACACTGGCTGTCTGATCAAGGTTATAACCCTGTGGCAGTTCCACGTTGATATTGACATCGCCTTGATCCAGCGTGGGCATCATTTCGGAGCCCAGTGACGGGATCAAGCCAAAACTCATAACAAGGGCAGCGACTGCAGAGATCAGCACCAATGCACTGCGTTTGCGATTTTTGATCACAGATCCCAAGACGCGTTGGTAAAAGCGGCTAAAGCGTTCAAAACCCCGTTCGAATCCTCTACCGAATTTGGTGTCGATCCGTTTTTCCGGGATGATCAGCGATGCCAGCATCGGAGTGATGGTAAAGGACGTGATCAATGAGAAAATGGTGGCATAGGTGACCGTGAGCCCGAATTCTTTGAAGAACTGACCGACCATGGAGGACATCGTGGCAATCGGTAAAAACACGACAATATTGGTCAAAGTGGAAGCGATGACAGCCAAAGCGGTTTCGGATGTTCCGCGGTCTGCCGCTTCCCGTTTGTTATTACCCATCTGTTTATGCCGGAAGATGTTTTCGATGACCACCACCGAATTGGTCACAAGGATACCGACTGAGGTGGATAGCCCCATCAGGGTCATCACATTGGTGGTAAAGCCCGATGCTCTCAGAAACAGGAAGGTGGACAGGATGGATATCGGCATCGATAGTGCCACGATAATGGTGGAACGCAGATCATGCAGAAAGATAAACAGGATCAATCCCGTAAAAAGTATCCCCAGCCAGATATTGCCCAAAGTATCGGAGACCACCGAGCGGATAAATTCGGAATTGTCCCTGATGATCCTGATCCGGACGCCTGCCGGCAGTTCTTCCTGAATCACTGGCAATTGGTCTCTCACCTGTTTGGCGATATTGACCACATTACCGTCACTGCTTTTGATCAGTGAGAGACGGACGATATTGTCGCTTCCGCGGTTTTGGGGAACGTTAAAATAGGTCGCACGTTCACGCACCGTTTCGATCCCATCCTCAATAGCGGCGATCTGTGAAAGTCTTTTAATCCCGTGAGCAGTGGGGATCTCCAGATTGTGCAGGACATTCAGGTCGGCGATCTCGCCTTTGAGCCGGACGGAATATTCCTGGTCGCCGCGGTCGAATGAACCGCCGGGCATGTCCATATTCTGTGCACCCAAAATCTGCATCAATTGCATCAGCGACAGGTTGTTCTCAAAGATGGTCTTGTCACTGAAACTGACATTGATCTGGCGTTTATTGCCACCGATCATATCCACTCGCGCCACGCCTTCGATCTGGGCAAAGCGGTCTTTGAGCCGGGTATCCGCTATTTCATACAACGCCTTGCCGTCCAAGTCGCCTTCGAGCAGGATGTCCATAAACGGAAAGGCATTGATCTCAAACTTGGATACCAATGGCTTTTCTACGTCACGCGGCAAGTCACGCAGGATGGCATCCACCTTGTCCTTTACCTCTTGGTTGGCAATATCGACGTTCTTTCCCAATTTGAACGAGATAAAGACGATGCTCACGCTTTCCATCGAGTATGACTCGATATAATCGATCTGGCTGACGGTCGCCACCGCATCCTCGATACGTTTGGTGATCTGGGTCTCCATATCAGCCGGTCCGGCGCCGGGATAAACCGTTTGAATGAGGATAAAAGGCAATTGGATATCCGGCATCATATTCAGCGGCATATTCAAAAACGCGATCAACCCGAATACAAGGAAGACCATGATAAACATCGTCACCATTACCGGCCGTTTGATAGATAAACTGGACAGAAACATCCTATCTCCTAATCAATGACCCGGACTAGCGCATCTTCGGTGAGCAAATTGATCCCGTGGATGATGAGTTTGTCACCTTCCGTTAAACCGGACAAGACATGATACTCCATCTGATTGGTCTCACCGAGAACGATCTCTCGCCTGCTTGCCTTGCCATTTTCCATGATCCAGACGTAGGCATTGTTATCTTCCCAAGTGATATACTGCCTGGCTATGATGATGATGTCGGCAATATTACGGACGTTTATCTTAACTTGAACGGTCGTGCCGGGTTTGAGCCAGCCAGCAGGATTGGCAAATTCCGCTTCCACCCGGAATGCCTTGTTTTGCTGATCCAGAGCAAGAGCGATCTGGGTCACGGAACCATTTATGACTTGGTCATTGATCTTGATACTTGCCTTGGAACCGCGTTTGATTGCTTGGATGTCTGATTCGGGAACCCAGATCAGGGCTCTGATCCTGTGGGTCTGTGAAACGGTAAAGAGGTCTTGACCGGGAAAGGTCATGTCGGATACATTGACGTGCATGGCAGTGATCACGCCATCTATCGGACTGGTGATTCTAATCATTTTGCCGCTTGCTTCCAGATTTGCCTTTGCCACTTTGTATCCCGTCTCCATATTATCCAGATCCTGTTTGGAAATGGCGCCTTGCTCAAAGAGCCGCTGCATCCGCTGAAAGGTGGCGTTGGCATTCTGATAAGCAGATTGGGCTTGGTTATACTGTGCTGTAGGAGAATTTGCCGGATAAGTGACAATTGTCTGGTCTTTACTCACTCTATCCCCCACTTTGGCATTGATCCCCGTGATCACATCGCTTAGCATTGCCTTAGCGGTAGTTTCCAGAATACCACTCAAGGCGGCATTACACGCAAGATCCCGACTCAAGTTCCCCGGCTTGATCTCGATGACCCGGACGGGGATGCCCTGTTCTTTGTGGATCTGGTCTATATTCTTGCTTTCCTGCTGTCTTTTGCCGCATGCGGTTAATATCAGGACGGCGGCTATCATCAAAGGGATGATCTTTTTCATTTGATTCACTCCGTTTATAGTTCTGTTCCGATGGATTTTCTTAGTTTTTGTTCTGCGATTAGCACTTCATAGATCGCTTGCATATAGAACAGTTTCACCGAATTGAGCATGATCTGGGCATCGAAGACCTCCAGTTGGATGCCCACCTTGCTCTCATAACGGACTTGTGCCAGATGCAGCCCCCGTTCCGCCAGACGGATATTCTCTTGCTGCACCCGATAGTTTTCCAGTGAGTTCCGGTAATTCTGATGGTTTCGCCTGATCTCCAGCATGATCAGTTCCCTGATGTCTTCCCGGAGAATGCGTGCCTGCTGGTAATCATGCCTGGCATAAGAGCGCTTGGCTGTATTGCTGAGCCCGGTAAATATTGGGATCTGAAATCCGATACCGAATTGAAAGCGGGAACCAAAGTCACGCCGTTCGATCGCCAGTTCATCCGCAGCGGTAAAAATTGAATAGTCCGCCTGAAACATCACATTGGGTAGATAATTGCCCCGTTCTGCATCATAGCGGATCTCTTTGACCTCGGTATTGATATCTGCCAGACGCAATTCAGTCCTGTCTCTGGAACCGCTGGCAAGGGCATCTTCCAGAGCAATGTCATATTCATCACTCAGCACGAATTCACCGACGGGAACTACGGTCGGTTCTTTGACGCCGATATGCTTGCGAAATGCTTCCACTGCCAGTTGATACTGATTTTGAGCCTGTAAGGCCTGCGGCTTGAGTTTTGCCACTTCCAGCCGTGCCCGCAAAAGATCAAATTCCGAGATCATCCCTTCCGAATAGAACAATTCCACCCGATCCAGGTGCTTTTTAGCTATCTCCAGCGCATCTGTCTGGATCTGAGCCAATTTCTCCGCCAATAGGCATTGATAAAAGATGCTCGTGGTCTGCACCACCAGATCCTGTTCCAAGACCTGATAACGCAGCTTCTGGATCGAGCGGTACCGGTCAACCGCTTTGATACCACTGATCAGTTTCCCGCCAAGAAATAATACCTGCTCAAACTTCAGTTGCAGAGCCAGCGCACCTTCCGTGCTTCTTTGAGCCGGAACGAAAGAGGACATCATCCCGCTCAACACATTGGCAAGATAGGTCTCGTTGTCAGTGGCAAGCGTATCCAATCCGGCGCTGAAATCCATCATCGGCGGTATGGCTGAATCGGGTAGGCGGGTTCGCGAGATCTGATATCCGCCTTGTAGATTCAACTGGGGCAGGAGGTAACCCCTTACCTCCCGGTATTGGCTATCGGCCTTGTATATGTCTTCCTTTGCCATCATCAGGGTCTTGTTGTTCTGCCGTGCCATCTGCACGCTTTCTTCCAGCGAGATCGCCGTCATCAGCATCCACACCGAAAGCATGATCATCATCAAGCATGATCGTTTCATCTATTTTCCTCGTTTGATAATACCATACAACACGATCCGGGTTATCGTTTCATTGTCTTCATCCACTTTCCTGATCAATTGGCGCGCATTGATGATATTGACATTGGGATCGCCCAGCAGCAGCCAGTCATACACGATTTCCACGAATTTTCCGGCATCCAGAAATTCTGCCAGTATCCCTTCTGATTTGCCATGATCCATTATATCCGTCAGCAGACCGCACATCCTGCTCCTGACCGATCCGCCGAATTCCATAACCAGCGACTGATAGGTATAAGGGATCTGATTGAGCCCTTCCAGCATGACAGGCAGGTGTTCATACAACAACTTCACCGGAGTCCGGATAAAGACCGCTATCTTGTCCTCAAATGTCTCTGCTGATTCGATCATGGCGCTCATTGTCGTGAAGAGTTCCTCGCATTTGATCTCCAATACATTGAGAAACAGCACCTCTTTATTCGGAAAATAATGATAGATCGTGGCTTTGCCAAATCCTGCCTTGTGAGCAATATCATCCAATGAGGTCTTCACATAGCCATAGCGAAGAAAAAGATCCATTGCGCTCAGCAAGATCCGTTGCCGTTTGTCCTGTTTTTCTTTCATTTTATATCGTCCTTGAGTGTAGATCACTACGCTTTCAATATCTCTGATACACCATCCTATCTCACTGAGAACCAATCTCTTGTGCGATCATACGATAATCTTCGACCATTTTGGTACTATGATCGAATCTGTCAACAGTATTATTAGCAAGAATTGTTAATTCCATATATTCCATGCGCTGAGCATTGACCCATCGACTCTGATTGGTCGATAAACCCATATCGGAGTCAAGTTCCTCTCGCGATCCTGCCGAAGACTCGGGAGAATCCCGGAACAAAGGTGGCTTCAGATCAACAGCAAAATCAGGGTGAGTGAGAACTGCCATATGGGAAGTTAAATTGCCATGAACAATGATCGCGTGGTAGATTCAAAGCGTCAGTGGTGATAATCATTGACAAATTAGGGCACTTCGTCACAGTGCCGTCCCATAATGAAAAAGACCGCCAGAATGACGATACGACTGATTAGAGTGTTGAATGCGACCAAGTCCGTTTTATTCGGTGAATGGAACGGACTTCAAGTGTTTTTGGTGCCCTCGACGGTGTTTTTTTTGATCGACGACGCTTCTCTGCGCCTGTGGTTCATTGATCTTTTTACCCGTCAGATGTTTTACATACCCATGGTCTTGTTTGTATTACTCTTGCTGTTTCTTTTGGTGATGGTGATCAAATACAGCGTTTCGATGGAGTCACTGCCTCTTGTTCGCGATCAGCGCAAGGATATGCTATTTGATTACGTTTTGGGGATTCATGAACTGTTGTTGGTTGTGATCTTCAGTTTTATGGTGATCTATGTACTGACTGCTTTTCTGCGGTATTTTTATTCCATCCATTTCCCGCTGCGATATATCTATCTCAAGATATTTCAGTTTATGGCGATCGGTATGATCCTGTATGCCCATCTCCGTAGTACCTTGCTCAAAGTGACATTCCGTCCGCATCATTCACCCAAGCGCAATACCGCCACCCTACTTCTTTATATCCGGCGTAATCAACGCCTTTTTCTCTGGCGTTCGCTCATTTCATTAGCCTTGATCCTCATATCGGTTCACGTTTTCAAATGGACAGTGTACTTTTTCTGGGAACCCTTGATCGCTCTGGCAGACAGATGGACGGGCACTTCGCTCCGGTTTTCGCTGGTAAAGGTCTCATCTACGCCGGATCTGTTTTACAATCTCTATATTCTGTTCAGCACCTATATGCTGTCCAATGCGCTATTTTCGCCCATTGTCAAACTATTCGATCATCTGGCTCAACATATTGCATTAAAAGAATATAAAGTGGTGCCATAATGCCCCGATACCGAAGTAGAGCATCCCGTCCGTCCGAAAAGCGGAAGAGAACCACCAAAAAAGACGGTTATCTGGCTTTGTATCTGGTTCTTTCCCTGCTTTGCGGATTCACCGTCTGGTGGATCATCAAACCCCTCCCCCCTACCGGTGACTCCGATCCTGTCCCGACCCCTGCCGATGAAAGAACCCCTTCTTCCCACAGCGGACAAAGGAAACTGGACGCTAGGCAAGCGCAGGACGGGATTCCTGACGATAGCGGAGAAGAAGGACTGGATGCCGCGATCAGGTCAGCGGCTCTTAACCTGGGCATCCCGGAGCGATCGATCCACCGAAACGGCAAAAACAATGAATTCCGTTACCGCCTTCCGCTTGATCCCAATACGGTCGATCTCACTTTTGCCAATATGATCTTCAAAGGTGAAGTGGAAAACCACCATGGATCTCTCATCTCCGGAGAAGAGAGAAGCCGCCGTCAATTCCTGAAGTTTACCGACCGGACAAAGCAAAAGACCTATCACGTGGAATTATACTTCGACGGCAGTATTTATCAGACCAGAGTGGCGGATAAGGTGATCGCCATTGTGGTGGATGACTTTGGCAATATCGGCGGTGACCTGCTGCGAAGGTTTCATCAGATCGATATCGAGGTCTGCTTTGCCATCTTCCCCGAAGAACCAAACAGCGTTCAAACGATGCAGACCGCCACTGGGATGGGACGTGAATGCCTAATCCATGTGCCGATGGAACCCTTGGGCTATCCCCGGGTAAATCCCGGTGACAATGCTATTTTCGTCCATCTCAAAGAACATGGGATCCAGCGGCTGATGCGGCGTTTTATCAATCTGATGCACCTCTGCAAAGGAATAAACAACCATATGGGCAGTTTTGCCACCACCGACGAAAGGACGATGCAGGCGGTGATGTCGGTCTTGAGAGAACACAATATGTATTTCTTGGACAGCCGGACTTCCAATGTTTCCGTCGCTTATTCGACGGCACAGCGGATGAAAGTGGATGCCTACCGCAATGATATCTTCCTCGATTCCCCCGATCTCAGCACCAAAACGATGGACGAAAAGATCCAGCGATGCATCCAGATGGCTTCCTCAAGGCAATACATCGTTGCGATCACCCATTGTCACACCGAGAAGCACCTGATCTACCTGCAGGAATTCATCCGCCGGATCAGGCAGGAGGGCTTCGTTATCGTTCCCGTTTCCAAATTGGGCACCTTCAGATTGCCACCCATCAGTTGAATAAAGGAATATCAATATGAGCATCATCCAGTCGATCCTGATTGGCATCATCCAGGGACTTACCGAGTTTCTCCCCGTCAGCAGTTCCGGGCATCTGGTCTTGTCACAACATTTTCTCGGTATCCAGCATAGCAGCGATGTTGTTTATGAGGTCTTTCTGCATCTGGGAACCATCCTCGCCGTCCTGGTATATTTCCGCAAGACACTGTGGGATCTGACCCTATCCTTGGTTCACTGGAAAGGCAGCATCTCAGACAACGTTCACCGCCACAATCGCCTGATCATTGTCTATCTGATAGTCGCCACCGCTGTCACGGCCGGCATCTACAAGTTATTCGGCGACAGCATCGAATCACTCTTTGCCTACCCGGTATTCGTCTCGGTAATGCTGATCATTACCGGATTGATCGTCTTTCTTTCAGACCTGGTAAAGGACAGCGGCATCCCTGCCTTTTCGATGGGATTGCGGCGCAGTGTCCTGATCGGACTGGCTCAAGGTTTTGCCATGATCCCAGGCATCTCCCGTTCCGGTTCCACCATCTCGGTCTCTCTGGCAAGCGGGATCAAACGCCGGGACGCCGCCCATTTTTCCTTCCTCCTCAGCATTCCGGCGATCATTGGCGCAAACCTGGTTCACCTGGCTTCACTGAAGGGACTGGATGGCGGGATGCTGGTCAATTACCTGGCCGGATTCGTAGCTGCCTATGTTTCGGGATATCTGGTGATAGCTGTTTTGATCGCTCTGATCCAGAATAGCAAACTGAAATACTTTGCCTATTACTGCTGGGTGATCGCTGTCCTGGCAATTGTAAAACTCACTCTGTCATGAGCGAAAATCCGATCCCAGCCCAATCTTTTATCACCGGCAAACCACCCTTGGCCACCGTCCGCAGTTTCCTGCTTATCGGCAGTGAACAATTCCTGATGGACAAGGTCAATACCTTTTTATACAAGGAGATAAGAGCACGATTTGATACCGAGATCGAGGTCGTTTGGGCGGATGAACTCAAAGCGTATGAACTCAGGGACTATCTGGAGTCATATTCTCTCTTTGCCGAGTCCAAAGTGCTATTCATCAAAAATGCCGACCAGATGAAGGAAGAAGTGATCAAGCCCCTGGCGGAATATTATTCCTCGCCTTCCGATGACCTCAAACTCATCATCTCCGCCGTTTCCGTGGACCAGCGCATCTCCGCCTGGAAGACCGTGATCGCTAATTCTATGCTCATAGAATGCAAACCACCCAAATATCCCAGTGACTTGGGAAAATGGCTGGATAGCGAGATCAGATCCATGAAACTGACCATAACTCCCGATGCCCGTCAGTTCTTTCTGGAAAGGGTCGAACTCGACTATAAGAGCGCCGATAACGAGTTACAGAAGATTTATTTATACATCAGGAACAAAAACCGGATCGATAGGACGGACGTGGCTGAAGTGCTGGGCTCCACGCGTGCCAATACCGTCAACGAAATATACAATGCCCTGCACACCCAAAAGCCCGGTAAGGTGATGGCCGTGATCCAGAATATCCTGGATACCGGTGGCGACGCCATCCCCACCCTTGCCTCCATCCACCGCTTCTATATGAACCTCTGGCATATTGCCCTGCTCAAAACCAAAAAGAAACTCTCTCCCACTGAAATCAGCCAGCCGTATCTCAAAGATCTGCGCGAATTCCACCGAAACGCATATCTTAAATCCAGCGAACATTATCCTCTCGAAGTCTTTGAAGCCATATTCGACATCCTGCTGGATACCGATGCCAAACTCAAACTCACCGCCGCCGATCAAAAAACACTGATGGCATTATGCATCGGCCGGATTTTTGACCTATGAGCAAAAATGCCGGTATCCTCCTCCATATCACTTCCCTGCCTTCCGAATTCGGTATCGGGGACATCGGCGATAACGCCTATAAATTTGCCGATCTTCTGGCCAGACACCACCAAAAATACTGGCAAATCCTGCCTCTGAACTGGTGCGGTTACGGCAATTCGCCCTACAATCCCATCTCCGCCTTTGCCTCATTCCCCTATCTCATCAGTCCCCAGATCCTCTATCAGGACGGCTGGATCGACCGCGCGGAACTGATGGATGCCTATCTGCCGGAATCAGAAACGGTGGACTATGCCAGTGTCTATCGGACTAAGGACGCTCTCTTTGCCAAAGCCGTGCCACGCTTTCTCGCCTCGACCGCTATCAGGGATCATATTGAGAGCCACCCCAGCGATCTCAAGCCTTTCCTCGCTTACCAGATGCTATGCCGAATCTATGAACACGACGACTGGTATCGCTGGTTTGTCGATCACCAGACCTATTCCGATAACCTCTTTGAACGACTGTGGCGCAGATATGAACCACAAATCAGTCATTACGCCTCTTTGCAGGCAATTTTTGACGGACAGTTCCAACGGCTGCATCGCCACCTCAGTGCAATGGATATCAAACTCATCGGTGATATCCCCCTCTATTGCTCATACAATAGTGCCGACGTCTGGGCAAATCAGCACCTCTTCGATCTGGATGAGATCGGTAGGCGTATCACCGTTTCGGGAGTGCCTCCCGACGCCTTCAGCGAAGAAGGACAACTCTGGGGCAACCCCACCTTCAGATGGGACAAGATGGCCGAAGACAGTTTCGCTTGGTGGCTCAGACGCATTGGGAATGCCCTCAAATACAACGACCTCATCCGCCTTGACCACTTTATCGGCTACGTAAACTACTGGAGCATACCCGCAGAAGAAAAAACTGCCGTCAACGGCAAATGGATCCCCGCTCCGGCTGAAAAGTTCTTTGACGTGCTGTTCAGTCACTATGACGCTTCCCGCTTTATCGCCGAAGACCTCGGCATCCTCAATGATGAGGTCTGCCGGATCAGAAACCATTATTCCCTGCCCGGAATGATCGTCCTCCAATTCTGTTTTGGCACTCCGGATGTCGATCCAGCCCTTTATCCCGCTGACCGCATCATCTATACCGGAACCCACGACAACGACACCATCCGTGGCTGGTATCGGCAATTGGCGGAAACCGATGCTCCCGCCCTATCCATCTTCCATCAGTACCTCATCCGTTCCGAAAGATCAAAAGCCCTGACCGATTGCCAGCAAAGCACCCTTTCAGGCAAATACCTTGCCGGTGTCCACTGGCAGTTCATTGATATTGCCTATGCCAGCCCCTGTCATCTGGCGATGGTCCCCTTTCAGGATATCCTCGGCCTCGGTTCGGAGGCACGGATGAATACCCCCGGCATCCCGCAGGGTAATTGGCAGTGGCGTATCCCCGATGATACCTGCCTCCACTCCCATTTTCCTGAATGGCAAGACCTTATCACCAAGAATATGAGAAACAGGTAGGAACGCTTCCCACAGCGCTCTACCCAGTAGCGGAGCATACTAATGCTCCGTCTTTCCGGTACGATGACACGATACCGTATGATGATCCTGAAGAGATATGGACACTTGTCACAGTGACCCAAACAGGGACGGTGTCAGAGACCGCCCTTGACAAACACCCCTCTCACCAAACACCTTCATACTGCTCAAGATTGTTGAATTCTGAGGGTTGACTTAATAGTTCTCCTTGCTTGATAACCTTAGTATAACCTTAAAGACCGTTGCACATAGGGGTATCACCGGCTTCAGCCGGTCGTTGCACTGAC
>CAYZZE010000063.1:0-13465 GCA_964482845.1 uncultured Candidatus Cloacimonadota bacterium | reverse complement strand
AGTCAGTGCAACGACCGGCTGAAGCCGGTGATACCCCTATGTGCAACGGTCTTTCTTTCTTAAATTCTTTGATCCGTGAAGTTTTATTGCTTGTAACGACAGCAGTAGTTATGATTGAATCGTGTCTGGTTTCGAGTTTCCTTGTTATGTTTACCTGAAACAAACAGTGGTGTTAACCCCAAGATATTCCAGAGATCATCCCGAATGTTCGGGAGAATCTCGGGAGCACCTTAAGGGAACGTGATATAACCTTTTAGGATGGCTTCAGGATTGTGCCAAACCGGTTGGGATGTCAAATCTGCTACTTGAATGCTTCCATACCGGTAAAAGAGCGGTACAGATCATAGCTCCTGAGGATTTTCCGATCATGATCTGAAAGCTCATCGGTACATAGCCTGGCGATGATCTCACCAATACCCGGACCCAGCATTAATCCCTGTCCGCACATCCCGATCGCATTAACCAAGTTCTGATATTCCCTTGTTCTGCCGACAATCGGAAAACCATCCGGAGTCATGGGATACTGTCCCCGCCAGGTTCGGCGGACTTTCAGATATCTCATACGCGGGTAAACCTCAAGCATCCGTTTGGAGCAAAGGGGCAGAAATTCAGAGGTTGAGCGGTTATCAATACCCACCAGCGGGGGATCGGGAGTGATACAAAAAACCACCTGTCCTTCGAAGTTTTGGTAGAAATAGAAGTTTACCGAACCAGGCCGCTTCCTCATATCTACGACCATGGGCTCGAAAAAGCGTTTTACTGGTTCGGTTATACCTGCCTCATGATTGTCGGGAAAGACCGGCAGATCCAAGCCCAGTAAAGCTCCGACTTCACGAGCATTGTTACCAGCACTGTTGATTACCCCAGATGCACTGTACTGACCTTTATTGGTTCGGACTGATACGATCAGATCCCCGGTTACTTCGAATCCTGTGACGTTTTCCCTGAAACGGAATTCCACTCCTCGCTGCCGGCACATGGCATAATATGCTGAAGTAACCAATAATGGAGAACAACTGCCATCCTCCGGGGAATATGTCGATCCCCGCAGACCTTCCAATGTTATGCCCGGAACGAGCTTGTTGTATTCATCAGCCGTGATCCAGTGGATGTTTAACCCAAAGCCGTGCTGGATGGTCATCAGTTCTTTCAGTTTGATCTCATCCTCTTCATCATAAACTGGGAAGCTGTAACCATTGGACATCCAACCGATATCAAAACCATAACTGCTTTGGAAAGTGCGGAGGATATCAATGCTTCTCAGGCAGGTGTGGATCTTGCCATAGTCCGAATGTGTGGCTCGGATGCCGCCGATGGCTTTTTTGTTATTCTGCTGTCCTGGCCCATGCTCACCATCAATGACCAATACCTTGAGCTTACTTTTGGCGCAGGCAAAAGCCGCTGGTAAGCCGATAGAACCGGCGCCGATTATGATAATATCAAAGACTTTGTTCACCTCATCATCCTACCTGTCACCGACAAACTTATCCAGCGTCACTTCCACAAAGACCGGTCGTTTGGTATTGGGAACAACCTCCGAAGGAGCAATACCTTCTTCTTTGAGGATCCCTTTGATCAATACCTCACAGGTTTTTGCTCCGCAGGGTCCCATTCCAGCTCGAGTGACAGCCTTGATCTGATTAAGGTCGGTAATCCCGTCCCGGATCAATTTTCTTACTTCTCCGGCACTCACTCTCTCACAGAGGCAGACCATTGCATCATCCGCAGTTGTCCGTAGAATGATCGGTTCGTCCAGCGGCATACTGACTTCTGCAGCTTGGATTCTGAATCCTGCAACCTGCTTTGCTATGGCACGAGGTACGCTGAACCTGACTAATTGTGTGAGTTTCTGATTATTCCTAACCACTGCCACGACCTTATACCAGCCCAGAGGATTGCCTTCGATGTCGTTCAATTCCATTTCATCTCCGGTTTGTACTGGGAAGTTCCCCACCTCATAAGCAATCGTCACGGTTGGGTTTTGCTCATCTTTGCGCTGATCAACCAAGGTGATCGCCAGCCCGGGACAGATTAAGAGGCACTTTGCGCATCCAATACAATCCTTTCCATAGATTGGCAGTGCCATCAGTGATCCATCCTCGGTTGTTATGGAATGGGTGGGGCAGACGGTGGTACACGGATTACAGGGGATCTCCTGAAGGCAGTGTATAACCGGGAACACTCCTGCATCGGGATAATCGAAATAACCTTTGATGGATCCGGGATGCGATTTCAAGACTTCTGCCTTGGCATACCAGTCGGGCGGGATATCCTCAGCGGTTACACCCAATGACTTTGCTATGATCAATCCCGCAATTTTGCCATTGAACATGGCGGAAGATGCTTCAGCGATCTCCAGAGCATCGCCGGCTGCATACACCGGTATTCCGGCATCTTTTGCCTGTTGAGTGAATTCGTTTAGTGAATCCAATCCCACTGCGATCAGGACAGTGTCACATTCAAAGCTCTTTTCCGTGCCCTCAATCGCTTGTAATCTATCATTAACCAGAGCGATAGTGACCGATTCCACGCTTTCGTCCCCATGGGCGGCGATGATCGTATGTGAAGTATAGATCGGTACTCCAAGGCGCACAAGTTTGTCGGCATGCACCTTATATCCACTGCAGCGGGGCGTCGCTTCTGCCAGACCAACCACCTCTATTCCAGCTTGCAGAGCATGATAACCGGCAATCAGTCCAACATTACCGCCACCAACGATGAAAAGCCTTTGGGTTGGACGGACGAGATCACGATTGACCAGGGTCTGAAATGCACCTGCTCCATAAATCCTCGTCAGATGATTACCCGGAAATCGCAGAAACTTCTCCCGAGCACCTGCCGCATTGAGAATCACTTCGGGGGTAACAAGATGATAAACACTGTCCTTCATGATCCCCACCTTGCGGTCGCTAAAGACAAACAAAGCGATGCTATTGAGCCAGGAATCGATACAGGAGTATTGGCTAAGTTCCTGCGAAAGCAGTCGGGCTATTTGATGTCCACGGGTTCCCGCCCTTGAATCTGCTTCCGAACCAAAGAACTTATGAGTCTGTAAGACCAATTTGCCGCCAAGCTCAAGTTTATCGTCGATAACCAGTGTCGCTATTCCATGCTTACCCAGTTCTATCGCCGCTGCCAAACCGGCAGGACCGCCGCCAATGATGAGGACATCTGTGGTTGTTTCGTCAATCGCATGAAACCTGGGAGCAGGAACTTCTTCCGGCAGAGATGGCAGTGCTTCGGCACTTTCCACGATCATGTTTTCCGTTACCGGCGTCATGCATGATTTAACGGCAATGCCGTTGGAAATGACGCTGCATTTTGCACATTGACCATTGGCACAAAATATGCCTTGGGCCGAGCTATCTTGATGATGATGTCCAAACACCGATATGCCGTTGGCGATCAATGCTGATGAGATCATCTCGTTCCGCCGTGCCTGAAGTGCCAGACGGTTCCAGTAAAAAGTGATCAAATCCAATCTCGGAATGCTCAAGATCGGGTGTTCGCTGATGCGGTGCTGTTCCATTTTCAGGGCTTCACTCCTCGTTTGATTCCATTTGTTGCTTACGAATGTAGCGAGGTGGCTGGTGTCAAGTGTAAACTGCAACCCGTAATAAATAGTTGACGGGAAATGCCATCTCCAGCACAAGGCAAAAAACGACTCGAGGTGCGAACAATGAATATTCGATATCTGCTTATCTGCTTGTTTTCAATGCTATTCGTAATGCTGGGAGCAAACGGTATCTCCACCGAATTTGAACGAAAACTGAGCCAATTGGAAACTGATGAAGATGCAATGGCTTTGATCAGGGAGTATCTGTCCAAAGCAACGGACGTCGATGATTACCGGCTCATCCAAAACCTATGGCTGAAGCTGGATAAGATCGCATGTACTGATTATTTCAGGGATTTCTATCGCTCCAATCCCACTTCCGCTGCTCATCATTATCTGTGGGTACGTTGCCTTGACGACTATGTGGTGCAATTGACCGAATCACGCAAGATCATCGATGCCCATCCTGACTTCAAATGGGGTTATCGTTTGATCCAAGCTGCCTATCAGATCAATCTGTTCAATCCGATTGATATACCAGATCCCGTGACCGCGTTCTTTGCTGTTAACTTTGACTTGGATAAACCACTGTTGAATAGAGCATATCAGTTGTTTCCCGATGATGATTACACCTTGCTCACGATCTATGAGATGAGTATGTGGAGCAAGGACTACGAGGGGGCTGAACGCGTTCTGATGAAATTGGATGACCTCGATCGAACCTGGCTGGAATATGCCACGCTTGTCAGATTTGCCGAACAAACCAAACGCCTGAATCCTTTGCGCAAGTTTCTCCCCATCCTAATATCCGACGGCATTGCCAACGGAGACATTGAACCGGAGGATAGCCTAACTGTTTATACTGCCAATCTAGCCCCCGTTCTGGTCAGGATCGAGGACTGGCAAACATTGGAAACGCTCTACCGCCAAAGCCCGGATCTTGCCACCAATCCCAATACCTTCCGTCCTCTTGTCTCATTGCACATTGCCCTTGAGGATTACACCGCCGCCATTGATCTGATCGAAGAAATGTATCAGCTCGGAGTGATCAATTACCGCACCCTGGTTTCCACCAAGGAATGGTTGCCCCTCACCCGGAATCAACGGTGGACTCTGCTCCTTTATGAAACCAAACTCAAATGGGACAATGAAGAGCCGATTCGCAGAGCTAGAGTCCTGTCCGGTATGATCAGAAAACAAGCCCCGGACTGGGAACTACCCGATCCGGAGGGTAAATTGGTCAAACTGACCGATCTCAGAGGCAAAGTGGTGATCCTTGATTTCTGGGCTACCTGGTGCGGTCCCTGCCGACGCCTGATGCCTGTCCTCAATAATTGGATGCAGACGCAAATGCCCGAGGGAGTGAAGGTCTTTTCCATCAATGTTTGGGAGAAGGACACCGATAAAGCGCTGGCATATTTTTATGATAACAATTACCTTATGACCTTGCTCTTCGGCTTCGATAACCTTGCTGCCGCCTATGGTGTGGAGGGGATACCGCATCTGGCGGTTATCGATCAGGAGGGTTTTATCAGATTTGAAGAAAGTGGATTTAACGAATACTTGGCTGATAATCTTAACTATTGGACGCAGTTCCTGTTGGAATCCGAGAAATGATCTGCGGCATGTTCCTTAATCACATCCGCAGAGGGTAACTCTAATCCGATCTGACCTTGGATGCCAGAGTGACCATAGATTTCATACCTGATCGTACCGTGGAAACAGGAATAAGCAATGCACAATTCTTGAGTGAGTGGTCAATCCCTGAAGAAAACGCCGGTTTTCTACCGGTGTTACATCTTCGTAAAACCATATTCGGAGTGCTAATAGAAGCGCTCTACGGTTTACTTCATGATCAGGATACGAGTGCTGAAGGTCTTGCCCGTAGTGATCAGTCGAGCGATATAGAAACCGGCACTGACAGGAATACCGGATCGATCTTTGCCGTCCCACAGTAAATTGTAAGATCCCCTGACTAATCTATTTTCCATCAGTGTTCTTACTTTTTGTCCCTTGATGTTGTAGATGACCACTTCCATCGGTGTAGGTTCATCCACCGTGAAACTTATTGTAGTTTTTTCGCGGGTAGGATTGGGACTGGCGGATAACGCAATATCTGGATTGACGATCGAGAAGTACCCATCGCTCAGATCCCTGATCAGGCGATTGGCAGCGCTAACGACGGCGACCCGATAATTGTTTCCCTGGGGGATGCGCATAGGGATCGTCCAATCGAATGATCCGGTATTGGGTGCGTTGCGGGCGATGACTATAAAGCGGTTGTTGTTTCCCTGATAGCGGACGAGGATGATCCTTACCGGATCATCCAGATCAGGCGCTGTCCAGCTAATCGTGTTAGTGGCGCCTTTCGTCCAGACCTCGCCGCCATTGGGACTGGTGACGGTGATCAGATCAGGCGTTGGATCGGGCGGGATGATGCTAAAAGATCCGTCGCTGAGATCGAACATGATACTATTGGTGAGTAAGCGGACGCGGATCTTGTAGTCGTTTGAGACCGGTATGTGGGGCGGGATAAGCCAGATAAATTCGCCGGTATTTGGGACGTTGGGAGCGATCACCAGATAGGGCTGCGCAATATTTGTACCGCGCATGAGAGATATCTCGACGTTCACGGCGGCAGCGGTGCTATTCCAACGGATCGGATGGGGCATCCCCTGCTGCCATATCTCACCGCCATTGGGACTGATGACGGACACTAGATTCCCGCCGCCAGGTTCGCTGATCGCAAAGACCGCATCGCTTACATCCTGGATTAAAACACCGGCAGTAGTGGGCTGGGAGATCATTACTTTATACAGATCACCGGTAGGGATCGTCATCGGGATATGCCAATGGAATTGTCCAGCCCCCACCGGCACGTTATTGGCGATTTGAATGGGTGGTTGAGTGTTATCCATAGCGATCAGGCGCAGCACGACCCCGCCGGTCAGATTGCTGTGCGTCCAGGTGATCGGATTCATCGTGCCCCTTACCCAATTCTCACCGCCATTGGGACTGGAGAGTGTAAGGGAAGCTGGCGGGGGCGGCGGAGGGAGATCATCGTTCACAATGCTGAAAGAGTTATCGCTTAAATCGGCGATATAGACCGTGAGCATTGAAAGCCACACGATGTGCACTCTGTAATCATTAGCTGGAATGATTAGTTGCGGAACGACCCAGGTGAGCGATCCCGCACTAATAGGAATAGAGGGAGCAATGACAATATCGGTGGACATATTGGGGCGTTCGAGTGATATTCTCACGTTTCCCGTTAGGTTTTGGTGCGTCCATGTGATCGCCGCAGGAGCGCCAGCTATCCAAACCTCTCCGCCATTGGGGGAAAGTACGGTGATGGAATTCGTCGGAGGATCGGTATTGCCATTGATAGTGAAAAAGCCATCGCTGAGATCAAAGGTCATCGTCCCAGCATTCGACACCAGAGCAATCTTTATCTTGTAATCGCTGGCGGGAGCGGTGGAGACAGGGATTGTCCAGTTCCAAACACCATTAATGGCGGGGATATTATGTGCGATGGTCATGACCGGTTGATCAGCATTGGCACGAACGAGTTGGATCATGACATTACCGGCAGTATTTGTCGAAGTCCAGTAAATGGGATAAGTGGATCCAGATTGCCATATCTCTCCGCCATTGGGTGAAACGACCACAACCGGTTGATTCTGAGCCCATAGCAATACTCCAACAATCAAGATGATGCTTGTCAATAGTGTTTTTTTCATCATTTACCTCGCTTTGAACGGGAATATATTCACTCCCGGTCCATGCTCAAAGGTTCCAACATCCTGTCAAGTAAATTATCCGTTTGATTTATACTACACTGAAATGGCATAGCTACGCAGCTCTGTGACATGTGTCGGTCATTCCCCACCGGGATTCTGATGACTACAAACCCGGATTCTTCCTTTCCATGCCAACGTGCTTACCGCAGGATCGCTTCGAGATGGCTTCGATTATTCGAAGCAACCTCGAAGCGAAGACGAGGTGAAAATGAATCAATCTATATGGCAGGGGGTGACTATTCCAATGCAAGATCACTTACGATGCTATTACTAGCCACGGCATTACCGCTGGTAGTTGGAGAAAGATGACTGAACTCCATTCGGTCAGCAAAGGGCTATCCATCAGCAGACAGACAACTCTGAAGTAGGGGAGAGGCGGAATCGAAAAAGCCCCTGACGGTATCAGATAACTCCAGCCCTGATCATATCGTGCATGTGCAACATTCCCGCGGGATGGTGCTGTTCATCCACCACCGGCAGCATCGTGATCTTATGGGTCTCCATCAGAGTAATGGCATTTACCGCCAGTTCTTCCGGCAATGCGCACTTTGGATCAGGAGTCATGCACTGGGCGGCATTGGAGTCCATGATGCTCTGCTGCTTATTCTGGAGATGACGCCGGAGGTCACCGTCGGTGATGATGCCGGTCAGGATGCCTTGGGCATTGACCACTGCCGTGCAGCCGAGTTTCTTGGAGGTCATTTCCATGATCACATCGCTCATGACAGTATCCTCAAAAACCACTGGTAGAGCATCACCGCAATGCATCAGATCGGATACTCTCAGCAGCAACCTTTTGCCGATCGTACCGCCGGGATGGAACTTGGCAAAGTCCGTGGCTGTAAATCCTTTTTCCCTGAGTAACGCGATCGCCAGTGCATCACCCAAAGCTAGCGCGACGGTCGTGCTTGCGGTCGGAACCAGTCCGAAGGGTTCATAATCCGAGGGAACCGAACAATCCAGAACGCTATCAGCATGCTTTGCCAAGGGTGAATCGGGATTGCCGGTCAGGGCAATCACAGGGATTTGCATGAACTTGATGTAGGGTAGGATGGAGAGCAATTCAGCGGTCGAACCGCTATTGGAGATGGCGATCACGATGTCCTCGGCGGCGAGCATGCCCAGATCACCATGGATGCCTTCCGCCGCATGCAGAAAGATGGAATTGGTACCGGTGCTGGCAAGCGTGGCGCTGATCTTACGGCCGATGATCCCCGTCTTGCCCATACCGGTCAGGACAACCTTACCCCGGCAGTAAAAGATTAATCTAAATGCCTGTTCCACGCTTTCAGGATCAAGGTTCTGGGCAGTGCGCAGGATGGCATTTGCCTCCAGGGTAAGTTCCTGCCTGATGATGTCCGTGATCCGGCTCATTTTCAGATCTCCGACTTGATGGTTTGCAGTGCCCGATCCATGTCCATAACCCCGAAATCGCCTTTGGTATGACGTCGCAGCGTCACATTCCCGCTTTCCGTTTCGTTCTTGCCCACGATGCACATAAAAGGTATCTTCTTTATCTCAGCTTCCCTGATTTTGTAACCGATCTTTTCACTGCGCAGGTCACATTCAACACGCAGCCCATTACGCAGAAATTGTTTCTGGATCTGTCGGGCATAATCGATCTGGCTATCGGTGATCGGCAGGATCATCACTTGGACGGGGCAGAGCCAGAGTGGCAGATTGCCGGAGTGAAACTCCAGCAGAGTGCCAAAGAACCGCTCCACTGAGCCGAGGATGGCACGGTGGATCACATAAGGCCGATGCTGGGCATTATCCGCACCGACATAGGTCATGTCAAAGCGTTCCGGCAGGTTGAAGTCAAACTGTATGGTTGTGCATTGCCAAGCCCGGTTGAGCGCATCCTTGATCTTGATGTCGATCTTCGGACCATAAAATGCGCCACCACCCTGCTCGACCTGATACTCAATGCCCAGTGTTTCCAGCGCCTGCCGCAAACTCTCTGTGGCGGTATCCCAGTCCTTGGTATCGCCGACCGCTGCATCGGGCATGGTGGAAAGATAGACCATAAACTGGTCGAATCCAAAGTGGCGCAACATCTCAAAGGCAAAGAGAATCAGGTCTTTGACTTCATCGTCCAGTTGCTCTGGAGTGCAAATGATATGCGCATCGTCTTGGGTGAATCCTCTTACCCGCATCAAACCGTGCAATACGCCGGATCGCTCATAGCGGTAAACGGTGCCCAATTCTCCCAGTCGGATGGGCAATTCACGATAACTATGCAGGTTGGTATTGTACATGCTGAGATGGAATGGGCAGTTCATCGGTTTGATGTAATAATCCTGTCCCTCCACTTCCATCGCCGCATACATGCTTTCCTTGTAATAGCCGAGGTGACCGCTGGTCTGCCACAAATGCGCCCGTCCGATATGCGGGGTGTAGATGAGCTTGTAGCCGTGAGCGATGTGTTCATCCTTCCAATACTGCTCGATCAAGTGACGGATCATGGCGCCATTGGGATGCCAGAGCACGAGACCGGGACCCACCTCATCGTTGATCGAAAAGAGGTCGAGGTCTTTGCCGATCTTGCGGTGGTCGCGGAGTTTGGCTTCTTCCAAGAACCTCAGGTATTCATTGAGTTGCTTATTAGAAGGAAAACTGATACCGTAGATCCGTTTGAGCATCTTGTTCTTTTCATCACCACGCCAGTAAGCGCCGGAGGTCTTGAGCAATTTGAATGCCTTGATCCTACCGGTATCGAGGATGTGCGGTCCGCGGCAGAGGTCGATAAAATCGCTCTGCTGATAGGTGGAGATGGTATCTCCCTCCGGGATCTCGGAGAGTATTTCAAGCTTGAAGGTTTCGTTCAACACCCCAAATCTCTCGATCGCCTCCGCCTTGCTCAATTCCCGCCGTTGATAGGGGAGAGCCAGGGCAATGAGTTCCTTCATCCGGTTCTCAATGGCAGTCAGTTCTTCATCGGTAAATGATTCCTCACGGTCAAAGTCATAGTAGAAGCCATTCTCTATGGCGGGACCGATGGCGATCTTGACCTGGGGAAAGAGCTGTTTCACCGCCTGTGCCATGAGATGAGCGGTGCTGTGCCAATAGACGTCTTTGCCCGCATCCGATTCGAAAGTATGAAAGCGGACATGCGCATCCCGGTCAATGAGATGATCCATATCCCTGAGGACGCCATCGATCTCGGCGATTATTGCCGCCTCAGCCAGGCGCGGACTGATATCCAGAGCCACCTGACCGGCTCTGACGGGTGCCGGATAGTTGCGTTGCGAACCATCCGGAAATGTGATCATTACTGACATTTTGTATCTCCTGCCAGACACCTCTGATCGGGTGTACGGCTTTTGCATTTATCACATTGTATTGTTTGCGGAACTCATTTCTGAACTCGGGGGATTTGTCAAGATTGCCTTTACAACTTCGTGAGGCGCATGGCGTTGAGAACGGCAAGGATGGTCACTCCGACGTCGGCGATCACTGCTTCCCACAAGCCACTGATGCCGATGGTTCCGCCTGCCATGACCAGCGCTTTGATCCCCAAGGCAAGCACCACATTCTGCACCAGGATCGCATAACTCATCCTTGATATCTCAAATGCCTTGAGAAACTGATCCGGACGATCGTTGAGTAGGACGATATCAGCCGATTCCACCGATGCCTGATTGCCGATCTCGCCCATGGCAAAGCTGATGTCGGAACGCGCTATCACTGGTGCGTCATTCAGTCCATCTCCCGCAAAGGCAACGATCCGCGGTGCCCGAACCGCTATCTCCTCATAGCGGTTGATCTTGTCTTCCGGCAGCAGTTCCGCCTCAAAGCTGTCCAGAGCCAGTTCCCTTGCTACCTTTGCCGCTTTTGATTGGCGGTCCCCGCTCAGCATCACTTGCGTGGTCACTCCAAGATCTCTGAGTTTTGACAGCATCTGCGGCATCCCGCTCTTGATCTCATCGCTGAACGTGACATAACCGAGGTATTGAAAGTTTTTGGTCACATAAATGATGGTTTCTTCGGTATCCACCGCATCGATCAGCATATCCAGCGAGCACATGAATTCACGAGAGCCGACGGCAAGAAAATTGCCTTCATACATCATGGAGATCCCCTGTCCGGACACCTCTTCGAATGCCTCGATCTTCTGATGGTCAAATGTGCCCTGATGATATGCCTTGATCGCCATCGCCACCGGGTGAGAGGATGAATATTCACAGAGGTAGAGCGCATCCAGCATTTCATTTAGAGCATCCGGCTCAAAGCAGCGCAGATGCTGAATTCTGAGCTTGCCGGAGGTTAGCGTGCCGGTCTTGTCAAAGACCAGCGTTCTCACCCGCCGGAGGTTATCCAGGACATTGCTGCCCTTGAAGATTATACCTTGCTTGGCGGCGTATCCGATTCCGGCGAAGTAGGTGAGAGGGATGGAAATCACCAAAGCGCAGGGACAGGATACAACCAGAAAAACCAGCGCACGCTTGACCCAAACCCCCAGTTCCGCTCCCCAAAAGAGCGTGGGCAAAAAAGCCATCAATGCCGCTGCCACAACCACGGATGGCGTGTACCAGCGGGCGAAGCGGGTGAGGAATTGCTCCGTCCGGCTTTTACGATGGGCAGCGGATTCGATCAAACGCATGATCCTCGCCACCGTGCCATCGGCATCTCTGGCAGTCACTTCGATCTCCAGTCGCCCGTTCAGATTGATAAAACCGCTATTGACAAGGGAGCCTACATCCACCAAACGCGGCTCCGATTCACCCGTGATGATCGCTGTGTCCACTGCTGACTCACCCTTGCGGACAATGCCATCCAGGGGTATTCTGTCGCCAGGATTGACCACAATCAATTCTCTTACCCCCACTTCTCCGACCGGTATATCTACAATTTGGTTATCCTTCAGGACGTGAGCCACATCAGGACGCAGCGACAGTGACTTCTCAATCGATTCACGTGATCTCCGTAAAGCCCTGTGTTCCAGATATTTGCCGATCTCATAGAGCAGCATGACAGCGATGGCTTCCGTGTATTCACCCAAAACGATAGCACCACTGGTTGCGATCGTCATCAGCCAATTCTCATCGAAGTATTGCTTTCGCAGTAGCTTACGCCCTGCCGTCAGGATCACGCTGTGACCCATCATCAGGTATGAGGTGATGGATAAAATGGTTATTGCCATTGCATCTATTGACAGGATATTAGATACGGTGAATAAAAGCAAACCGCCAATGATAGGTATCCAATGCCTTATATTGCTATCGCTTGAAAGATCCTGATCAGCAATATTCTCAAATCTCACACCTGGTTCGATCTGACCGGCAAGGGAATTGAGAACATCGATCAAACCATGGTTTTCTGCCGCAACCCTGATGGTCAGGACTTTTCTGGTGAAATCCAGATGCGCACTATCGACTGCAGGGTGGTTTTGGATCATTTCTTCGATCCGTGAACTGCAATGCGCACAATCCAGATTGTTTACCCGATACTTTTCTTTGACCATGTTTTATTGCTCCCTGATATGTGCCAGCGCTGTGGCATACAGGTCATTAACATGCCGGTCGTCAAGCGAATAAAAGACCATTGTCCCTTCCCGGCGGCTTTTGACCAAACGGTGCAGGCGCAGGATCTTTAACTGGTGGGAGATCGCCGATTGCTGCATCCCGACCAGTGCCGACAGGTCAAACACGCACAATTCGGTACAGGAAAGATAATAGATGATCCGCAGACGGGTGGGATCGCCAAATACCTTGAAAAACGCGGACAGATCTTCAATGTCCGCCTCGGACGGTAGCCCCCGCAACATCTGCTTCACATCAGCCGATGATATCTGTTTGCAGTTACATACAAGCATCGCATTCTGCTCCTTTATGAATGTGTGTTCATATAATGGAGAATATACTTTCTCGTCAAGCACTTCCCCATACGATCTCGCCGCAGCATAAGCTTACCATTTCTCTATCTGGTTATTGGCCATGATTTTAATCGATTCATTTCCCGTACAGTTCTTGATTTGTCTTGACAAAAAAACCTTATCCCCAAAAAAGCGACCCGCATCGACTAATTACGACTCATTGCGGGGGCGTAGTTCAGTTGGTTAGAACGTCTGCCTGTCACGCAGAAGGCCGCGAGTTCGAGTCTCGTCGCT